>JAFSZW010000139.1 GCA_017458865.1 Clostridia bacterium | reverse complement strand
GTTCGCAGAAGATTGTTGATGCAGTTGTTGCGGTAATACCGTTTTCCGTCAATGTACCGCCAGTCAAGGGTCCGGTCATCCCGCAGCTGGTGGAACTCATCCCGTGTCAGATCCGGAATGCGCTTGCGGGCGTTGTCAAACGCCTGTTCCGAGGTCAGCTGATAGGCCTCACGGATATCCTCGGCACAGTAACGCAGAAATTCAAGATGCTTTTTGAGGGCGGCCGGCAGTTCGGGCTTTGAGAGGTTCAGCTCGATGAGGCGTTCCATTTCCTCAAAACGTCCGGATTCAAACAGCATGGTGATGTCAGAGGGCAGGGGATAACGGAGATAGGACAGATCAAGAATCATAAGGCCTCCATGAAATCAAAAAGCCGGCAGCCCGAAACTGAGGAACAGGCTGCCGGCTGGTTTATCGTTGTATGGGCCGAAATCAGCCGAGAACAGAGCGAACATAGTCAATGATCGCCTTATCCCTGGCAGAGGCAAAAAACAGTTCCTTGAAGCGGGGGCCGGCAATAGCGCCGCGGACCAGCTCCGGATCAATGCCCTTAAGGCAGGTAACGAGATCTTTCAGGTTGTTGGCGCGCACCTGGTCGAGAATCTTCTTGTTGCGCTGCTCCGGAACAACCCGCTCAGGCGGATATCCATTTCCGCTGCCGAAGCCGAACAGCTTTTCAAACGTATATTCGAGATTCAGCTCAGCGCCCCAGCCGAAGCCCTTGGCAAAGGGGAAAGAGACGGCGTTGCCGTCGTTGATCTGGGCAAACATGAATCCGTCGGAAGGATCGACGATGTGACCGCAGAGAACACCCGGGAAGCTGTTGAGTGCCAGCATGGCGCCCTCGCCGGTACCGCAGCCGGTGACGACATAGTCAGCTGCGCCGGAATTGAGCAAAATGGCGGCAAGAATGCCATTCTGGACATAGGTCAGCTGGGCAGCATCTTCCTGTGAATACATGCCGTAATTGTCCACGGTGTGTCCCATGGGCTCGACCACTTTCCGGAGAGCTTTTTCGATCATCCCGTTCTTGGCTGCCTGACTGTTTTCATTAATTAATGCAATACGCATTGGAATCCACCTCTCTTTATTTGATAGACGTACATTACCGCCAAACAGAAGTTCTGTCAAGGGGGAGATTTATCCCAGATGGAAAAATGGACAACCTGTCTGCATGTGCATTGAAAATGGAACATTGCAGGATTCGAACGGCTGCGCCGGGACAAGGCAAATCCGGGTTAATGGCGAAGCGTCTCTGGCAAGTGACAACTTTGAGACCTGAAAACGGGCTTTTTGTTTCATGTGCCGGGATTTCACTTGACGGGCACCGGAGAATGGTGTACATTGTGCGGAAAGCACGCATGGATGCGGGAAAGGCGGATGGATGCAGATGACACTGCTTGAATACCGGATTTTTCATGCGGTCGTCCAGCAGGGGAGTTTTGCCAGGGCAGCGCAGGTGATGCATATTACGCCCAGCGCCATCAGTCATGCCATCAGTTCGCTGGAGGAGGCCTGCGGCTTTACCTTGTTTGTGCGCAGCCGCGGCGGGGTTACCCTGACGCATAACGGTGCGGCAATCTATCCCTTTATCCGGCAGGTTCTTGCGGCGGATGAGGTGCTCAGCCAGACGGTAGATGAGTATCGGGGCGTGCAGAGGGGAAAGGTGCGTATCGGTGCGTTTGACAGTGTCTGCATCGCCTGGCTGCCGGAAATTGTGACGGAATACAAAAAGCATTTCCCGGGAGTAGAGATTGAAATCCATCAGGGAACCTATGCGGATGTCATTAACTGGCTGAAGACGGATGTGGTGGATATCGGCT
>JAFSZW010000138.1 GCA_017458865.1 Clostridia bacterium | reverse complement strand
TCGATGTTCATTATATCAGAATCTGCTGCAGAGGTGAAGCTCGGCTTTGGTTGCAACCGGCTTGAAATACAAACAAGCCTACGGTCCTGTTTCTGTTTGGATCGTAGGCTTGATTTCTGTAATGCTTATTATTCGGCTTTGATATGCAGATCGCTGATCAGATCACTGATGCGAACAAGATGATATCTGGCCCGTTCATCGTCTTTCGCGTTACCAATGGCCGCGCAGTCGAAACCGCCGGCGACAGCCGCCTCAACGCCTGCATGCGCGTCTTCGACGACAACGCACTGATCAGGTGCGAGGGCGATCATATCAGCGGCCTTCAGGAAGACTTCGGGATGGGGCTTGGAATGCGTGATGCAGTTCCCGTCCGCAACGGCATCAAAGAAATCGCTGAGACCAATACGCTCCAGAATAAAGCGGGTGTTTTTACTTGAAGATCCGATTGCCAGTTTCAAACCGGCTTGCCGCATTGCGTTGAGTGTATTTCTGACATCGTCAGACAGATCAGCGGGGGACATGCGGCCAAGCAGCTGTCTGTACATCGTGTTCTTTTCTTCCGCGAATGCGGCCTTCTCCTCATCACTGTAAGTCTTCTGGGACTTTTCGAGGATGATCTCAAGGCTTGCCATGCGGCTCACACCGCGCAATAGGTTGTTGCGTTCGCGGTCAAAGGGGATGCCAAGACGGTCTGCCAGCGCTTTCCAGGCGAGATAATGGTATTCATCAGTGGAGCAGATGACTCCGTCCAGATCAAATATGATTCCTTTATATTGCATCGGCTGCCTCTCAGTAAACGCAGATCTCAGCTGCCTGCGCGCCACCGGTCCTGGAAGCGCTGTTTTTGTAGAAGATGACCTTCACGAACGCGGCTTCTACAGAATCAAAATCGATCCGGATGCGGTTGCCGGTTTCGGGATCAAACTGATAATTTGCCTTTGCGGCAACTTCGGTGTAGGACTCGCCATCAGCGCTGATCTCCACTGAAATCTCCTGGATACGGGGTTCCCAGATGGAAGACGGATTAAGGCATACGGCAACGGTAGAAACGGTATAGGATGCCTGCAGGTCAATGACCATTTCAGCAGGCCAGCCCTTGCTTTCCCAGTAAGTAGTGGTGCTGTCGTCATTGACATTCGTTTCCACATAAACATCAGTATATGCGCCGGATGTGACAGGCTTGTTCAGCGCATAGTTTTCGGTTTCGGGAAGGGGAATATAGTTATCTGTTGGATCGACAAAGCAAGGCGGACGCTGGGCCTCTGTCTGCTCCGGAGCAGTGACGATGGTAACAATCGTTTCGATCTCTGTATCTTCAGCGAATGCAGGCAGGACTGAAGTCAGCAGCAGGGCGACCAGTACGATGCTCAGAATGCTTTTCATGGGATGCTCCTTTCTCAGCGGACGATGATGTCTTCGCAGTATTCGTCGATAGAGAGCTTCATTTCCTTGAGTGTGGTCTTGGGCTCGCCCAGGATGTTGATGTTCTGCAGCGTAACATTCGTAATGCGATGTTCCTCATCAAGACCGGTCATGCGGGAACGGGGGACTCTGCCTTCAGGTGTGCTCAGAACGGTCAGACCGTCGATCAGCACGTTGTCAATGGAGCCGAATTCATCCCTTACCGTGCTCCACTGGGAGTTATCCAGATTCATTTCGATCAGTTCATTGTTGATACCGTTATCACCCTGCATGTAAGCATGCTCTACGACGATATTACGGTAGGTGATGTCATGCACAAAGGCATCATCGCTGTTATGAATGCTGATGACCGGCTTATGCCAGTTGTACAGCACGGTGATGTCCTCAAACAAAACCTCGCTAATCTCGGGATCCAGCGTCAGGCCTTTGTCGGTCTCATAGCCGATCTCCATGGACTGAGCAAGGTCGGTCCAGATCTGGATGTTCTTGAAGGTGATGCCCTTGGTCGAACCGGAGTAGTTCTTAAGGACCAGGCTGTCATCCCAGGTGCGGGCAAAGGAATTCGTCACGACATGGTTCGTACAGGACTGGAAGGTAAAACCGTCACCGTTTTGGCGGCCGGAGATGATCTTTACATTGTCAATGTTCACGTTCTTGGAGGAATAGGAATTGAAGTTCCAGCAGTTGGAATTGACGATGATAATGCCATCCACGGAAATGTCCTTTGAATGGTTGAGGTCAATGGGCACGCGTGCAGTGGACTGTACCCAGGACGGATAATCACTGCCATCAATCATGCCGCGGCCGCAGATACGTACGTTGGCGGCATTAGTGACCGAGATGATGGAATGCAGGACAGCGCCGCCGGAAAGGTACAGGGTCTGGCCATCCTTGAGGGAAATGGAATCGATGACCCATTCGCCGGGACCGATATAGAAGACATCCGGATCATCTTTGTCAGGAACATCGGTTTCGAGCGGGTTCGCGAAAATGTGGAGAGCCTGATTGACGCTGTCATTGAAAACAACGGTGTATTGACCCGGCTCAGTGATGGTGAAGCGGACGATGCCATCTTCGACAGTGGGGACGATACCGTAGCTGCTGGGCATAACAAAAGCGCTCTCAACAGGCTTACCCAGTCCGGGCATCGAGATCTCCACGTTCACTTTCCCTTCCATATCAAAATAAGTCATAGGCGTATAGGAGGGGAGAGCATTGTTGCTGTAAATATGCTGATGATTGACCATCACGTCATATACGAACAGATCGTATCCGTTCACGCTGACAGTCGCCATGGTCGAAGACTGCATGGTCTTGGGACCTTCATAGATGGTCAGCAGGGTCTGCTCCTTTTCGGCAGATGCAGGCAGAAATGCCAGACACAAGAGTGACAGCACTGCGAGCAGCAGAATCCATTCCTTTTTCACTGTGTAATTCTCCTTTCCAAC
>JAFSZW010000137.1 GCA_017458865.1 Clostridia bacterium | reverse complement strand
TTTCGGAGTATAATGGCAGGGTGATCCTTGTGGTCAATACGGCGACAGGCTGCGGATTTACACCCCAGTATGAACCGATCGAGCAGCTGTACAGGGATTATCATGATAAGGGCCTGGAGATCCTGGACATTCCCTGCAACCAGTTCGGCAATCAGGCACCTGGCACTGATGATGAGATCCATGAGTTCTGCACCATGCATTTCAACACCACCTTCCCGCAGATGAAAAAGGCGGATGTCAACGGCGAAAATGAACTGCCGCTGTACACTTACCTGAAAGCTCAGAAGGGCTTTGCAGGCTTTAATGAGCATCCCTATAAAGCTCTGCTTGAGGACATGTTTGCCAAGGCGGATCCCGATTGGGATAAGAAACCGGACATCAAGTGGAACTTCACCAAGTTCGTCATTGACCGGGAAGGCAACGTTGTCGCCCGCTTTGAGCCGACAGCGGAGATGTCTGCAGTCGAGGACTGCATCAAGGCGCTCCTGTAATACGCAAAGGAACTGATAGGATCATGGCAAAAGATTTTGATATTCAGGCATACATGACAAAGGGTGTTGAGCAGGTTGTTTCGGATGTCCTCCGGGCAACCCTCAAAAACCCAAGGGAAAGCGCCTTCATGGCGAAGTTCGCACTGGCCAGCCGCAAGGCATCTGAAAAGCGCGCTGCTGCCGAACGTCAGGGAGAGCATATTCCGCCTTTCCTGATTGCCAGCATCACAAGCAGCTGCAATCTGCACTGCGCCGGATGCTACAGCAGGTGCAGCAGTGCAACGGTAGACGCAGCACCGGTGGCGCAACTGACCGATGAGGAATGGCTTAAAATCTTTCGCGAGGCGGACGAACTTGGCGTAAGCTTTATTCTGCTTGCCGGCGGCGAGCCGCTGCTGCGCAGAGATATCATTGAGGCAGCCGGCAAAATGCCGGATATACTTTTCCCCATCTTCACCAACGGAACTTTCATGGATGACCGGTATCTCGAACTCTTCGACAGGCATCGCAATCTGGTTCCGGTTATGAGCATTGAAGGCAGCCGCGAGGCAACGGACAGCCGCCGCGGCGATGGTGTCTATGACCGTCTGATCGCCAACATGGATGCCATCCACAAGCGCGGCCTGATCTTCGGTGTTTCCGTAACGGTCACCACTGAAAACCTTCGTGAGGTCACCTCCGAGTCATTTCTGCGCACACTTAAAGACCGCGGCTGCAAAGCCGTTATTCTGGTTGAGTATGTACCAGTCGCTGAGGATTCAAAAGAACTGGCTCTCAGTGATTCTGAGCGGGATTTCCTTTTGAAGGAAGTGGACCGTCTCCGGCAGACCGACACGGAGATGCTCTATATCTCCTTCCCCGGTGATGAGAAGGATTCGGACGGCTGCGTTGCAGCGGGACGCGGATTCTTCCACATCAACTCACATGGCGGTGCAGAGCCCTGTCCCTTCTCCCCGTATTCGGATGTCAACGTCCGGGATACATCCCTCAGAGAAGCCCTTCGCTCCCGCCTGTTCCAGGCACTTAATGACGGCGGTATCCTGAAGGATGATCATCGGGGCGGTTGTGTCCTGCACGAGCGGCGTGAACAGGTTGAAGCACTGGCATCCGGCCTGAAATAAGCGCAGCTGCCAGTGAACACATGACAGCAGCAGACTTCTGCTCACGCAAAATCTACTGAAAGACAAAAGCGGCCTTTGGCCGCTTTTGTT
>JAFSZW010000136.1 GCA_017458865.1 Clostridia bacterium | reverse complement strand
TCATCCAGTTCCTTTCTAAAGTTCAAAAGCACCATCAGGCGCATTATGATATTCCATGTCAAAGGTTTTGCTGAAGAATCCAGTGGTATCATTGTAATGATGACGGGTTACTGATTGATCTTCAAACTCAACACAGAAGACGTCATCTATACCCCGGATGACTTGTACAGCATCTGCATCATGGGCATTCACGGTAATCCTTTTTTATTTCGCAAAACGGATTGTTAGCTTGTTTTTCCTGCAGAGAAAAGCGAGAAAATAAAGACTCTTTGAGATTCTTGTGCTCAAACACACCTTTTTATCATGTTTCAGAAGCAACTATATTATGCATAATATATGCGGCTACTTGCGTATTATACTTGAAAACACTGCAAAAAACAACAGTTGTGAGAAACAACAGCACGGAAATTTGTCAAAGGCGCTCTACCCGAAAAAATGTAATGAGCCCTTTTCCTGACATTCATTTTCTGTTATAATTCTACCAGCATTAATTCCACAATGAAGAGGTGATTTCATGGCTATTCAACTGGTTCGTTACACCAACACAAAGTCCAATCTCCCGCTTCGTGTGGCGAGGGGGCATTTTGCCACAAGCCACAGTCACATCAACTACTATATTGACTGTACGATGACGAAGCATCGTCTTTCTGAGGCCCGCATTGCTGCAAAGGAACTTGCAGGTGCTTTCAGCCATTCTACGATCATTGATACGATCCTTTGTCTGGATGGGACTGAGGTGGTTGGTGCCTGCATGGCAGATGAGCTGACCAATGCAAAGTTCTCCAACATGAACTCTCACCGGACAATCTACGTCTGTACACCGGAGCATACGACCGGCAGTCAGCTGATCTTCCGCGACAACACGGCACCCATGATTGTCGGCAAGCACGTGCTGATTCTCGCAGCATCCGTAACGACCGGCTATACTGCTCAGGCTGCTGTAGAAGCTGTTCGTTATTACAGAGGTCTGCCGACCGGCATCTGTGCGATCTTCAGCAACATGGATACCTGCGAAGGTTTCCCGGTTATCTCCATCTACAAGCCGACGAACGTGCTGGATGACTATATGAACGTCAGCAGCCATGACTGCCCGCTGTGCAAGGCAGGCGTGAAGATTGACGCCCTGATCAATTCCCACGGCATCTCAAGCTTCTGAGAGGCTGCAGAATAAACCCTAATGTAACAAATGCCGATGGGCTTCCCCATCGGCATTTTCAAATATCCGTGTCTGTCCGAAATGAGTTGCACCAAGGCCTCAATTCCCGGACAGCAACGACCTGTTAACGCCAAAGACAGGCAGCAACTCAGTGCCTTGCCTGCCGCATTCAACGGGCATCCGGTTCACAGACCGTGCCTATTATCCGGCTTTCGGTATGGCATTCAGCCTTGCGTTGATCTCAAGCAGTTCATCCTTTGTAAACGGCGCGTGGCTGAGGCGAATGAGCCGGACCACCGTGAAACTCTGCTGGAGTTTCTTCATGGCATCGCTTTCCTTGGTATCGCCAAGAGGACCTTTCCGCTCGGGGATTCTGCTCAGGACCTTACTTTCCAGCAGTGCCATGCCCTCATCGCTTTTCAGAATATCGCCCAGCGTGTCGTTGAGGGAATAGAATCCATCTGTCTCGCTGATTTCCTGCCATGAAAGCACCGCACCTTCCTCATTGAAGATGTATGCAGGATTGGGCTCACACACATGGCGGATCAGGATCTCATCACGGCAGTCACCTGCCACCGCCGTCAGAACCGTTATGCCGTCATTGGGCGCTTCAAATCGGAAGAAATGGTCCTCTGCCGTCTTTTTCCCAAGGCTGACACAGTTGGCAAACAGCTCCACTTCCGGCTGATTGGAGTAGACAGTAATCAGACTGGGATTCTCAACCCGGTCGACGTATCGCCTCCCGCAGATATGCACGAAGGGCTCGTCACTGAGCCATGCCTTGTACGCGTAGAAGGCATCCTTCCTGTATTTGCGGTCAAAGGTGACCAAGCCTTTATGATTCATGCCGTTTTCGCCGCCTTCACTGCGCCCGTCTGCAGCGAAATCGAACATATTCCAAACATGCGTCGCCCAGATATATGGACGGGTAAACATCTGCAGGATATGCGCCTCGTGATAATATGCCTGGTATTCCTCGCTGTAATCCCCCTGATGCGGTCTGGCCGCGTGCCAGTTGAGCGCCTCAGCGCCGTACTCGCTGACCCCGATGGGGGTCATAGGGTACTGCTCATGGAAATCATCCAGCCATGACCCTGTCATCTCCGGCCTGCCGCCATACCAGCCAAAGTACAGATTGTAGCTGACAACATCCGGAATGCGCACAATGGGATCATCTATGGGGCACATGGACACGCAGGCCATCACCGTCAGCCTGGTTGGGTCCATCTGATGCGCCAGGTCATTCAGGAGCCGGTGGTTTTCAAGCATATCCTCATCTGTAGGCGTCATCATGGTGATTTCATTGGACAGACCCCAGACCACAATGGAGGGATGATTGTAGTTCTGGATGATCAGCTCCCGCATCTGGGAGATGGTATTTTCCCTGCCCTCACGCATATGTGCCGAGATGTATGGGATTTCCGCCCAGACCACAAGCCCATATTCATCGCAGAATTCGTACATGTCCTGTGCCTGCTGGTAATGCGCCAGGCGAATGGTATTGGCGCCCATTTCAAGGATCAGACTGATATCCTCCTCATGGTGGCAGGGCAGCAGTGCATTGCCGATATCAGGCCTGTCCTGATGGCGGCAGACACCGCGCAGAGGGTAGCGCTCCCCATTCAGAATAAAGCCCTGTTCAGGATCTATTCTGTATTCCCGGCATCCAAAACGCGTACTGATGCAGTCCAGCTCAGTGCCGTCTCTGAGCAGCACAACCTGTGCTGTATAGAGATACGGATCCTTTTTTTCCATGCCAGCGATGAACACTGTTCAGCATCAGGACAGCCTGTGTCTCGCCGGACTCTGTCTCAGCCTCAACCATCCCATCTGCATCCAGAATGGTATACCGAATCGTCATGGATGAATCCCCGTTTACGATTCGTGTATCAATTCTCACCTCCGCCACGCTGCCATGCAGTACCGGGGTTACATACAGTCCGGGGAATCCGTCTATTTCGGTGTCAATGTGTGCAGCCGGCACAGTAATGAGATTCACACCCCTGTACAGCCCGCCATAGAACGTGAAATCCGCCCGCTGAGGATATACCCGTTCATTTTCGCTGTTGTCTGCAAGGACGCAGATCAGGTTTTTGTCCTCCAGTGCATCAGTGATATCCACTTTGAAATCGCTGTATCCGCCGTCATGATGGCACAGATGTTTTCCGTTCACATACACATTGGCGGAGGCATTCACAGCCAGAAAATCCAGCAGATACCGCTCCCCCTGCGGCAGTTCTTCTCGCGACAGTTCCCTGAGATAACAGGCAGTTCCGCGCCAGTAATCTGCCCCGCCATCCTGTCCGTCAATGCCGTTCCATGTGTGCGGCAGATTCACAAACGTCCATTCATGGGACAGCTCCGCCGGCGGGACTGATACACCTTTCCGGAATGCCCATTTTCGGTTCAGATCAGTAACAATTCGCATACTATTCCTTCCTATCTTCCTCAGACGATGATAAGCAGTGACACTTTCCGGGGAACGATTCTGCCTTGCCGCCGGCTGAGGTTCATCAGGCAGCGCAGAAATGATCCGCATGCATTTATCCGGCAGGCAGAGCACTCCCTTTCCGGCATGTTCCCTTTTCCCTTTGTCTCAGCAGCATCTCATAACATATACAGATGTTTCAAGTCCGGCTCTGCCTGACTGACAGACAGCAGCCGATTCATTTACCCGGTTTAGCACAACAAGGAGGTATTTTATGGAGATTGGAGCTCAATTTTTCACAGTACGTCAAAGCTGTCAGAATCTCGACGATTTTGCGGAGAGCCTCAGGAAGGTTGCAGACATTGGCTATCGCAACGTGCAGATTTCCGGCACCTGTCCATTCCCTGCCGAATGGCTCAAGGAGCAGCTTGACAGGAACGGACTCAAATGCGTTATTACGCATACCCCGGTTTCCCGCCTGAAGGACGAACTGGATCAGGTGATCCATGAACACGATGTGTTCGGGTGTGACCACATTGGCCTTGGCTGGTGGGCTTTTGATCCGGAAAAGGACATGAGCTTTGACCAGTGGATGGAAACGTTCCCGCCGATCGCCAGGAAGATCGCTACATCCGGAAAGCTTTTCATGTATCACAACCATGACCAGGAGTTCAAAAAGATCGACGGACGTCTGATCCTTGAGCGGCTGGCTGAGGCGCTGCCTGCCAGTGAGATGGGCTTTACCCTTGATACCTTCTGGGTTCAGGCTGGCGGCGGAGATCCCGCCCAATGGCTTGAAAAGCTGGCCGGCCGCATTCCCTGTATCCACCTCAAGGACTACGCCTACGGGCGCAAAATGGCCGTTGTGGGCGAAGGAAACATCAATTTCGGCCGTGTCTTTGAGAAAGCCGAGGCCGGCGGCACAAAGTACATGCTGGTTGAGCAGGATGACTGCAATGGCGAGGATCCCTTCGAGTGCCTCCGCCGGTCCTACCAGTATCTGCGTAGCTGGGGCTTTCAGTAAAGCGAATATACAGCATCCTGAGAGATGCCGGAAATCCATCTCAGAAACAAACGGACAGAGGCGCAAACGCGTCTCTGTCCGAAACTGAAAGACAATATTACATTTCACCCTCGTGATTGCTGCCAAACTGCATGATCTCCATGATCTTATAGCGGTCCATCTGCAGGTGCTTCTCCATCTTGAGCGCTTCCTCAATGGGAATCTCAACAATGCCGCCCTCCTGCGTGCCGATGATGCAGTTGCCCTCGCCCTCAACCAGCGACATAACAGCATGGTAACCCATACGGGTAGCCGTCTCACGGTCACGGCCGGTCGGTGCGCCGCCGCGCTGAATATGTCCGATAACCGTGATCGTCGGCTGAATGCCAAGCGCATCATGAATCCGCTGACCGACTTCAAAT
>JAFSZW010000135.1 GCA_017458865.1 Clostridia bacterium | reverse complement strand
TTTAAGAAAACCACCCTGCAGAATCATGCCCACAAATGAGAGCATCAGTCCAATGATGGGCATTCCCAGTGCAACAGCAGCTACCGCATCTGAGCCCAGAAAGTGCCCTGCAACAATCGTGTCCACCATAAACGTCATGGACTGTACCAATGCAAAAACCATGCAAGATGGCATGACCTTTTTTACAGTATTTGCAGACAGCACATTGGATTGTAATTCAGTTTTCAAACGATTTCCCTCCAGTATTTGAAAAGAGTCGCGCGATTTTCTGTCTTCTGATTCATTTGCCCTGCTGATGCGTTGCTCAAAGCCCCGGTGCGCCCACCTGGGTGGCCTCAGTCCCATATCCCACGCAGGATAATGGCCTCCTACACGTGCCGGATCGGTTCAGCTTTTCGAAAAAGCACATGAACAAGGTGCACATCAGGTGACATCAGAGACAGAAATGTCTGGTGTATGGTAATCAGGCATTCATTAGTCCCTGTTCGAAGTGCATGATTCCGGAAAGGCATCATACAGACTGTTCAGTAAGCATTCAACAATCGTGTCAGAATGACACAATTGCTTTTTTTTCGCAAAGCCTTGCGTTTCAGTCTCTCACTGCATATGATAGAGTTAGTGGAAGGATGTGAAGAATAATGCGTATATCTTTCGCGGAGGCACTCCGCCGGCTGAGAACTGAAAAAGGGATCTCTCAACAGCGGCTGGCTGATATGATCCATGTGGACCGTTCAAGTCTGGCCAGCTGGGAAACCGGCCGCAGACTGCCTGATGCTGCCATGATCTCACTGCTTTCCGAATGCCTTGGAGCGAGTGTTGCCGATCTTCTGCAAGCCTCGGAAAAAAACGATGAGCGTCCCAATATCATCATAGTGGACGATGAAAATATCATCCTGGGCGGTGAAATCGCTGTTGTTTCAGATGTATTGCCAAGTGCAGATGTCCGCGGATTTATCGAGCCGGATGATGCAATCCGTTTCATCAAAGAGAATCATGTACAGCTGGTCTTTCTCGACATTGAAATGGGACACCTTAATGGACTGGATCTGTGTCGGGAGATTCTGACGATCAGCCCGCAAACCAATGTCATTTACCTCACGGCCTTTCGGGAATACTCTTTTGACGCCTGGTCAACCAACGCCTGCGGATTTCTCCTTAAGCCCCTCAACACCGCTGCAGAACACGAAGCACTTACCCATCTGCGGCATCCAATCAGAAATTTACCGGAACTGTAACACACCATCAGGACAGTTCTGCATGCCATCATTCTCAGTGCAGTCAAGCCCCGGATACCGTACATTGCCACTACTAAATCAGACAAACTCAGCGCCGCATATGCGGCGCTGTTTCATTCAGCTTATCCGTTTCCTTCTGTCAGATCGCTCTGCCTGACAAACCCATACGCTCCAGTCGCCGGGAACCAGATGTGATACCAGTCACTGCCTATAATCCCTATGACTTTAAACGTATCCCCCCGATGACATGTGTACGCACCAATCTGTGGTTCATCGTACACTTTCAGTATCTCGTCACGGCTGGACAGCTGGAGCATAGCCGAGGTATCCAGCCGCAGTGCACAGCCTGCCTGTCCAAAGGTCATATAGCGTTTCATCATCCATCCCTGCCGGCCGCCCTCTGGGATCCGTCCGATCATGGCCTGCGTCCAATCGCCGTTCGTTCGCAAAACGGACACGGGGGTCCCGGTATAGTACTTGCCCTGTGAACGGCTGCCTTTATCATTCCTCTCCCTCAGGTGCAGCCGGTCTGCCGGATTGGGATTGACCACCACAGCATAGCGGCTTGAGTCCATCTGCGCGGCAGCCTCGTCCAGACTGTGCGGCAGATGATTCCAGTCAATCTGTGTAATGTCATCCCATGGGTGATCTCCATAGAGTAATGTCTGTGCAGGCATCTCCATGCCTCCCCATACTGTCCGGTCACCAAAGAACAGAAACCCATCTGCTGTCCCGGAAACAGTCTCATCTCTGTAGATATATTCTATCCCGGCAGCATTCTGGTTCAGCAGCTGAATACTCACACAGCTGTCATTGATCCACAGGCTGTCCGTGAAGTTCTCATGGCCGAGGACAGTTTCATCCGGAAGCGGTGAGCTCTCAATCAGGTTTGGCGTCCGTTGGCTCTCATACTCACAGATTACATACACTCTGCTGCCATCCGGATTCTGCATGAGGAAGTGAAGGACTCCATCTTTCATACATCCTTTTATGCAGATCCGGTCCGGCATCAAAACCGCTGCAGCATCCATGAAAAACCGGTCCGTTTCAAACCATGTGCCGGAATGCAGGTCAATGAAGGTTGGAAAACGGGTCATGTCTAATTCTGCCAGATGGATATATTCACCAAGCCAACCTGCAGGTAGATACTGGAGGATCCTGCCATCCATCTCATTGCCATTCTCATCCTCAATGGAAAAGCTGCGAATGATCTCGCCACCGTGAGCCGCATCCCACCACGTAGCCCATATGTGGGTATAATCACCGAAACCACTGTCCGCGTAATACTGATCCACAGCGCCCCATTTTCCATCTGCGTCACGCATACTGTGATAGCGCAGGACTTCGTGATCTGACAGTGTATATGTCCAGAATACAGCATTATCGCTGTCCAGGTACAGTTCCGGCCAGTCCGCATCCTGAATCAATGCATTGGAATTATCAATGACAACCTGCCAGCCGCCATCCCTGTTTTCCATAACAAGTAAATGCTTCGTCCCATCCCGTTCTCCCAGGCATGCCGCAGTATCACCCCATGACTGAACCTGAGCCGGATGGATTCCTGCAGCTTCCATCAAAGTGTTGATTTCACTCCCTGCTTCGTCCGCAAAACAGATCACACAACCTGTGATCATCAGAAACGCCATCAAAACCGCGGAAAGCATTTTCATGAGCACCACCTCCATATATAAAGACGCCTCCGGCAGCGCTTTTCTTGCATTGTCATTGAGAATTGTCTGCGGAACATTGATCAATAATCAAGGTTCAGCTCAATTTAGTGGACATCCCGTACAGCTCAAAAAAAGTCAGGCCTTTCGCAGTTACAATTGGCCACAGAGCTGGACGTGCAGGT
>JAFSZW010000134.1 GCA_017458865.1 Clostridia bacterium | reverse complement strand
GCATGAGCCTTAAGCTGCCCTGTTACCATTATGGCAGATGGACCCAGGAATTGCCAGCTGTTGATAAAGAGCACTGGTGTGATTTTCGGAGGGAATTCGAAGACGGAATGACGCTCAAGGAGATAGGCGAGAAGTATTGTTGCGATCCACGTACCGTCCGCCGCTGTATCTTTGAGAACCGTTCAAGCAGTGATCTTGGAAAGCAGATGACACCAAGGAAGCTTGATCCCTATATTCCGCGAATTCACGAAATACTGGAATCGGATGAGGATATGGAGAGACAAGCCATTGGGATCACTGCCATGGGGAGAAAGATTCGGGAGGAACTGCTTCTGGCAGGTTTTTCTGGAAGTGAGAGAACTGTGCGAAACTACCTTAACGAGTACTATGCAGAAAAGGAGACACGCAAATGATTAAAGTGACGAATACCCAGAATCTTTACGGTGTTGCAGTGAGCGGTGAGTTTTCTGACCTGGATGATCTGTACGAGACATCTCACAGGTACCTTGAGCTGTATTATTATAACCATACAGCATCTATGAGCCGAGATCATTATGAGTACCTGCTGTCACTCAATTATGACTTACGGCATGCCTGTATGGGGGATCGCCTTTTCGAAGTTTCAGAAAATGAAATACAGATGCTCAAGAATCATTTTCAAAGGTACGGTGTTGATCCTGATGAGTATGCTGACGAGGAAGCGTATGACGATGAGGAAGCGTATGACGACGAGGAAGCGTATGATGACGAGGAGGCGCGTGATAACACGAGATATAGCGTTTACGATTTTCGGAATCTTTCCGATAAAAAATATGGGGCAGATGAGCAGGAACAGCGGATTCAGGAACTGTATACCGCTCTGGCGCAGAACTACCAGTCATTTGAGTCTGGAAACATCCATATGAAGGTTGAGTTCCTTTATTCGCTGATGTTTCATTATCTTCTTGCATATACCATTGTGCTGGAAGAGGAGCCGTCTGAGGCCTGGCTTAATACACTGAACGAGAGAACGCCGAAAATGGAGCTTTTTTCTTCAAGATATTCGATACTGGAGGCACAGAGGGATCGCAATTTATTGCGCTTTTTCTTCTCTTCGGTTTGGCTGGCAATGCGTTCCATCTTTGGCAGTGAACTCGTGGATGAATGGGAACGTATTGTGAGCGGAAGCATGTCTCTTGTTCAGTGTGATACGATCTATACTGATGCATTGAATTATGCACAGATGGCTCAGTTCCCGTCCATGTCAGATGAGGAAAAGAAGGAATTTCTCATCTGTGCATTTTATGAGATCCTGGACATTTCTTATCTGGCAGATCATGCGGCAAAAGACCGCAAAACGGAATTAAAGGAGGTTGAAGCTGAGCACAAACGTCGTGTGAGAGCGCTTGGAAAGAAGGTGAAGTTCTACCCAAGCGCAGCACTGCATAAAACCCTGTACAGAAGCCTTGGGGGAAGGAATGAAATCTATTCTGACGAGTTTGATGATAAGCTCGCAGAAATGTTCGGAAACATTGAGATTGATGACCCGGTTATGTAAGCCGGTGAAATGATCTGCAGAACGAGATCTGGGAAGATGGCGTTGATTGAATGGATGAGAATCGGCAGAGAAGTGCCCAAAACGCTGCGATGAGGACTGTCCATCAGGTAAACTGCCATCTTCTGTTTTCGTTCGTATAAACAAGCAGAGCCGGATGCATGGTTCCGGGAATGCACGGGCCGACTTTACAGAGCGAATCTGTTGCGCAGAACCGCTTCGCCGAAGATGTCTTTCGGATCATGCGCGATAATATCAAATTTGCATTGCAAAAGGGGGAATTCACTGTGAAAAGAACGGGACTGCTGATTTTGGCCTTTATCATGGTTTTGGCCGTGGGGACTGTGTTTGCAGAAGTGTCAGAGACTGACGCGAAACCCCGGATGACGGATTTTGAACGGGTGATGAATCTGTTTCTCACCGGGGAGAATCCCGATTACAGCATAAGTACGCTGGAATATGGACCGCTGGCATCACATACAGTAGATGCTGCACCGTTTGCCGGAGCATTGCTGAATGGCGCGATATATACCGAAAGCCAGGAGGAGGTTCCGGACGGCGAGTATGCGGTTCTGAATCTCTGGGACGAGCAGCTTCGCTTCGATTTCTTCTTTGCAGACGGAAAGCAGAACATCATCAGGGAAATTGCAGACGACAGGGAAACACTGTATCAGGTGAGCTTTGAGAATGATACCAAGGCAACTGCGATTGTAAGCAGCTGGGTTGACGCCCTTGCCAAGGCGCTTAATGCAGACACTGAATGGGTCTCAGACGAGGATACGCCTGAAATGAAAGGGGAACTTGTGGATGGCAGATATGTCATTCGGGTGAACCTCAAACCGGAGGATACCGGTGTCTGGCGGGCAGTCGATCCTCAGGACAGCAGCGCTGTACGGCTGGTCAGCACAGAGATGAAAAACGGTCAGATGACAGCCGTGTATGAGGCAGTCGGGGACGGAAGCGCGACCGTATCCATTCGTCACTGCCATGGCTCCATCTGTGATGCGCTGCATACGTTTGATCTCCTTGTCAGGGACGGCAGCATCCAGGAGGAGACCGGCGGCTCATATACTGCATCTCCGGCGGATGAGGAACTCGACGAATTCCTGGCCGGCGAGTGGCGGGAGGCAGAGACCCAGTTTACAGTCATGAACATTAAGAGACGTCCGGAGCGCGGCTTTAATATTGAGATCGAATCCCCGATGACGCATGGCGCATATCGTTTCGGTGCATCTGCGTATTATGACTGTGAACAGGATTGTCTGGTTTATGAAAACGGGACGTTCTATGACATCATGCCGACAGAGGATGCAGACCAGGCACCGTCCCTGGAGCGGACAAAGGGAACCCTTTCCTTTGAAAGCGAAGATGGGGTGCAGCTGCAGATTGTCTGGTCAGATGCAACACGTCCGGACGAGGCAGTCAGGTTTGAACGGGAATGAAAACAAAACAGGACCTTTCCGTTTTTTCAAACTGGTCAGAGGACAGGGTTTAATAGAAAAAGACTCCGCTGCTTTAAAACGACGGAGTCTGATGTTATTGAAGGAAGCGAAAGCCGCTTTGAAGCGTCAGGGAGCATTTGCAGGTTCTCCAGGAGATATTGCCGGCTTTCGGTTGTGAGAGGATAGAGACCAGATAGGCCATACCTGCATTTTGTGGAATGGCCGGTGTGATTTTGAACCGGACAGGACGTTGTAATCCTCTGGAAACAGAGGCATCCGCTTCGCAAGCTGCCGGGCATGAACAGATGGAATGGGGATGAGCAGTGCCGGGTCATCCGTTTTGGGGTGCGTGTGGATCATCCAGATGACGCAGATACTGAACAGGTACGGATTTGGTCAGCCAGACGCCGTTTTTTGAGAGATAGAACAGGAACCCGTCCTGATGCATCCTGGCGGAATCGACCTCAAAAACGACGGGTTTCCCGTGGCGGCTGCCGACGTTTATGGCGGTCTCTGCATCTTTTGAAAGATGAACGTAGAGACGCGTCATGGGGAGCAGGCCGCTTTCCTCAATGGACGCGACGGATTTTCTCCCGGTGCCATGAAAAAGGATGGGTGGCGGCACAGCTGTTTCCAGTTCAACATCTACGGAAATGGAGTGTCCCTGACTGGCGCGGATGCGCGTACCATCTTCATTGAACGTATAGCGCTGCTTATTGTCCTCAGCGACGATCCTCTCAAGCATCTGACGGTCAAACCGGCGCGTTTTGCTGATGCCGGCAATCAGCTCATCCACGCTGGCCCATCCATGTTCATCCAGCGTGATGCCGATAACCTCCGGCTTATGCCTCAGGATAAGGGCGATATATTTGCCAAGCGATGTGTCTGACATGATGATGCCTTT
>JAFSZW010000016.1 GCA_017458865.1 Clostridia bacterium | reverse complement strand
GGAAAAAGCCGCTGCCGCAGTCCGTCAGTGATGTATATGACAGTGAACGGTATCAGAAGTTCCTGGCGTATAAAGCAGAATACAGGCGCCTGCATTACATCTTCATGGCACTGAACCTGCTGGTGAATATCCCGCTGATCCTGTCAAATCTGTATGTATGGGTCGAGCAGACTGCAGCGGGGGATCCGCTCCGGATTGCGCTGCTGACCTATGTGATCTTTCTGATTCCTGAGCTGATCCTTGGCAACATCAAGAGCTGGATATCCACGTTCAGCATTGAAGAGCGGTATGGGATGAACAAGAAGACCGTGAAGGAATTCATCAAGGACCAGTGCATCAATGAGGTCCTTGAGATTGTGGCGACAGTTGCTCTGACAGCGCTTCTGGTCTTTGTCTGTGAGCATCTGCGGGCCTGGACGAATGACTACAGCATCGGGCTTAAAGGTGCCCTCCTGATCGGATTCGTTCTGGCGGCCGCTGTTTTCCTGGTTATGACCGTGCTGATGCTGATCAGTTACGCGGCGCTGAGGCTGCAGTACAAATTTACCCCGATGCCCGAGGGGCCGCTGCTCACGAAAATCCATGAGCTGCAGGCGGGGTCAAAGAAAAAGGTCAGATATGTCAATGTCTACAATGAGTCGAAGAAGTCAACAGGCAAGAATGCATTCCTGCTCAAGCTGTTCTGGCATCGGGAGTTCGGCATCGCCGATAACTTCATGGAGGAAAATGAGGAGCGGGAGCTGCTGGCGGTCCTCTCACATGAGATCGGGCACCTGAAACATAAGCGCAACTGGCGCAATTATCTTGCGTATTCTGTGCCTGTCCTGCTGTTCCTGTTGCTGGTTGCCCTGATCAATCAGCCGCAGCCGCTCCTTGCATTAAGTGCATGGGTGATGGAATCCTTTGGCATAACCGTCAATAACTACACCATTATCATGACAGTGATCTCGTCCATTACCGGGCCGCTCGGCATCATTTACGGGTATATTCACAACAGCCGTTCCCGCAGCGAGGAATATGAGGCAGACCGTGAGGCAGTTAAAAACGGTTATGGAAACGAACTGATCGTGACGTTTAAGCGATTGAGCAATGATGAACTGGTGGATGTCAATCCGCATCCCCTGATTGAGGCACTCGAATATGACCATCCCGGCATGGCCAGCCGGATAGATGCGATTCATAAGGCAATGGAAAGCATTGAAAAGAAAGATGTAGCGGTATGAAGTGGGAACAGATCTATTCAAGCAAAATCATTGAGTCAGGCCGTGCCCTGTATGATGAAGGGAAAATCAGCGATAATGTCCAGATTACGCAGAACAGCCTCATCTGTACGGTAGAGGGGACGGAGCATTACAAGGTCAGAGTTACCGTAGATGAACCCTTCCGGGTCAGAATCAGCTGCAGCTGTGCCATTGCAGCAGATGGGTTCCGTTGCAAGCACATGGTGGCTGCCATGATGAAACTGGACGAACTGTTTGTCAACTGGCATGAGGGCGTCTCAAAGATGAAGCGGAAGGTGCCAATTGAGGTGGTTCCTGTTGTCACCATAGATGAAAGTCAGTATCAACTGGGCGATGGCAGCGGGAACACGGTGATGAAGGACAGCTATCTGGTTCCCTACATCGAGTTTAACCTAAGCCGGATTTTTTCAAAAAAGTATCTGGTGACGGAGAGCATGCTTGAACGCGGCAGAAATCTGGTTAAAATCCGGGCTGCAAAGGTCACCTACCACAGCATGACAAAACTCGAAAATGATGAGAAGCAGTTTCGTCTTAATGTATCGGTGGTGGATGGCTACGAGCAGGCAGAGGTGACCATCATCTGCGGTGTCGATGGTATCAATTTCATGAGATGCTCAGCTGATAAATGCCGGGGTTATCCGAATTATGACCCTGTTGATGGCAATGTCCTCTGTGAGCATCAGGTGGCAGCCATGCTGCTTCTGCGCAGCAGCCTTGAAAAAAACGCCGAGCCTGATCTGACGGATAAGACCGGCACAAGGATGATTGAGAGTTTCTCAAAACTCACTGCAGCAGAGCAGACTGAGAGTCTGTATGGCGGCCAGCTTATCCGGATGACGCCTTTACTGTACACTGCGAACAACAGACTGGCCGTCGAGTTTCGCTGTGGTACTGACCGGGACTACAAGATCAACAACTTTCTGAAACTGGTAGATGCATATGACAGCCAGGGAAAGTTTCAACTGTTTAAGTCGAACTACATCAATTTCCGCATGGATCGCATGGATCGCACAACCGAGCGCATTATCAGGCTGATCCGAAAGGTTGTGAAAAGCAGGGATAAGACATCCGGCGGAAGGGATAATGTTTACAGCAGCATCAATGATTCAGGCATTGAGCTCGCGGGTGTCACCCTGGATGAATTCTTTGACATCTATGTCGGGAAGAAACTGACCACATTCAAGGATAAAGAGATCCGGCTTGAGGATGGAACCCCGCATATTCATATGAATGTTTACCCGCTGCAGGATGATAACGGGCGGTTCAAAGGGGTCAGCCTTACCGGCAAATTGCCAATGAAGCGCGACGGTGTGGATTACGTATACTTTGAACAGGGGTCAAAGTGGCTGAGGGCGCCCGTCAGTTGGTTCAGCAGCATTGCGCCGCTGTATGAAATTGTCGATTCCAACATGAACGTCTCTTTTGAAATCGGACGACAGAGAATGGGGGAATTTTACCGGAAGGTACTGCCTGCCATGTCTGCTGCGATGGAAATTGACGATTACGCGTATGAGATCGCAAAAGACTTTATTCCGCCTGAGGGAAAGAACATTTTTTATCTCGACTGCGATGAGCATAATCTGTTCTGCGGTGCAAAGGTCAGGTATGGAGAGTATCAGGCGGAGCTGGTCAACAGAAACGAGCGGGCCGGATTTTTTAGGGATATGTATTCTGAGCAGCCAGCCTATGATGCCGTCACCAAATGGTTTCCTGATTACCATGAGGCCGATAAGATCAGCGTCATGGAGCGGAAAGACGATGCGACGTATTCTTTCCTGAGGAATGGGGTAAATGAGCTTCAGATGCTCGGTGAGGTTCAGGCATCTGAGGAGTTCCGCAAACTCAGGATTCGCAGAGGATTCAGTCCTCAGGTGGGCGTTCGTGTGGAAAGCGGCCTGCTGACGCTCAGCGTTCAATCAGATGAGTTTACTCAGGAGGAGCTCTTTGAGATTCTCAGGAGCTACCAGAAGAAGAAGAATTTCCATGTGCTCCGGAACGGTGAATTCCTGGATCTCAGCGAAACCGTGAATCTGATGTTTGAGTTCCTGAATGCGACAGATGTCTCGCTCAAGGAGTTCGTGGACGGAAAGATGCATCTGCCGGCATATAGGATGCTGTATCTGGACGAAATGATGAAGACGCATGATGATATCATCAGCGCACGGGATGAGTCATTTGCAGCGCTTCTTGACCAGTTTGATGCAGCACACGCCGCGGATTATGAGCCGCCTGCGTCGCTTGTATCCACCCTGAGGGAATATCAGGTCACCGGCTTTAAGTGGATGGAGCGTCTGCTCTGCAGCGGATTCAGCGGTATTCTTGCGGATGATATGGGCCTTGGCAAGACCATACAGGTCATATCGGTCATCCTGTCCGATAAGGAAAACGGCCGCAGCAGCGGGATGACATCCCTGATTACCTGTCCTGCGTCTCTTGTGTACAACTGGATCCGGGAATTCAAGCGCTTTGCACCCTCGCTGAGCGTTGTGCCGGTCGAGGGGAGTGTTCAGCAGCGGCAGCAGGTCATCCAAAACGACGCCAATGCAGATGTCCTCATTACCTCATATGACCTGATGAAGCGGGACGTTGACAAATACGAAGGATGCACGTTCTGGCTGCATGTCCTTGACGAGGCGCAGTACATCAAGAATCAGGGCTCCTCTGCAGCAAAGGCTGCCAAGATCATTGAGGCAAAGCACCGCCTTGCCCTGACCGGTACCCCGATTGAGAACCGTCTGAGCGAGCTGTGGTCCATCTTTGATTTCCTGATGCCTGGTTTTCTGTACGCCTACAGCAAGTTCCGAAATGAGATAGAACTGCCCGCCGTCAAATATCAGGACGATGATGCCATGGACCGTCTGAGGCGCATGGTCTCCCCGTTTATCATGCGGCGGCTCAAGAAAGACGTGCTCCGGGACCTGCCGGAAAAGACGGAGGAGACGCGGTTTATCACGCTCAGCGGCGAACAGCAGAAACTCTACAGTGCGCAGGTGGAGCATATCCGGGTTATGCTGCATGAGACGGATACGGAGAGTCCTGAAAAGCAGCGTTTCAGGATTATGGCAGAGCTCATGCGTCTGAGGCAGATCTGCTGCGATCCTGCGCTGGTCTATGAGAACTATTCAGGCACAAGTTCAAAGCGTGAGGAGCTGATCCGGATGATTCAGGAGGCGATAGACGGCGGGCACAAGATCCTGGTCTTCTCCCAGTTTACCTCCATGATGGCCCTCATCGAATCCGACCTGAATGCGGAGGGCATCCGTTTCTATCACCTGTCCGGCTCTACGCCCAAAGAGGAACGCCTCTCGCTGGCAGATGCCTTCAATTCGGATGACACCCCTGTCTTCATGATTTCACTCAAGGCCGGCGGAACCGGACTCAACCTGACCGGTGCCGACATCGTCATTCACTTTGAACCCTGGTGGAATGTCGCCGCCATGAATCAGGCGACAGACCGCGCCCACAGGATCGGTCAGGTGCGCCCGGTTTCCGTGTTCAATCTCATCGCCCAGAACACGATAGAGGAGCGCGTTCAGGAACTGCAGGAATCCAAGCGTGAACTTGCGGAGGGCATTCTGAGCGGCGAAACCGGTGTCTTCAACCGTCTCTCAAGAGAGGAACTGCTCGAGCTGCTTTCAGATGACGGCAGTATCCCCCAGAGCAGCCTGTAGCCTGCATTTTGCGGGTCTCAATCCACTGATAAAACCAATAAAGGAATGTCTATGAGAATCGCACTGATTTCAGATATCCATGCCAATGTCGTTGCGCTTGAGGCAATCCTTCGGGATATTGAGGCGCAGAATCCGGACCGCATTCTCTCCCTGGGCGACCAGGTCAATCTGGGCCCGTCGCCTCAGGAGACGCTCAGACTGCTCGATCAGTATCAGGTCAAGTGCCTGGATGGCAACCATGAGCGGTATGTCCGCAGCGTCATGGACGGACTGCCCGGCTTTGAGGGCGCAAACTTTGATTCCGTGCGCTTTACGGCGGAGCGGGTGACGAGAGCGCAGATCACGCTGCCTGAAACCGAGCAGATCGGATCACTTTGTTTCTGCCATGCGCTCCCCGGCATGGATACATTCCCGGTCTATGATCCGGAGCGCGCCGTTCCAAAGCTCAGGACACTGCACTTTGACGGTATCCGCCATATTATCTGCGGACACGGCCACAACCCGACGCAGATCCGCACAGAGGATCTGGTGATTGACAGCATAGGGAGCAGCGGATGCATGGATGCCGGCATTCCCGGTGCCGCCTCGTACAACATGCTGTGGCTTTACGATGATACAGCCGTGCTCAGACCGCAATTCGTCTCCTATGACATCAGGCGTGTCTGCCGCGTGTTCTATGACACCGGGATGATTGCGCAGAATCCGGTCATGTCCCGGCTTATCTGTCAGCAGATGACGACGAACCAGAGCTATATGGTTCCGTTCATCGGGCTGGCAGACCAGATCTCAAAGTCACTGGGCGAAAGCTGCATTTCCATGGATGCGCTGCATCTGGCGGATGAGCAGTATGACTGGCCGGACGGCAAACGTGTCGACCAGTACTGGCATGACATAGAAGCATTGCTCAAAGCGCCCTAATATGAACAAGGACCAGCCGGGGCTGGTCCTTGTTTTTAATCAGATTGTTCCTTTCAGGCTATATGGCGGTCAGATGAAACTGTTGCGCCATGTAATCGTTCCAGGCAGTTTTGAGCGGGATACCGTGCTGCATGAGCTCATCTCCGCCGTACACGATGCCGCTTGCCTCATCAAGGTAATCAAGCTCGGGATTCAGGCCATTAAGGCGGAGCAGACGGGATTTCTGATTGGGGAAGGCCTGGGCATAGACATGGGTGACAAGGGCTTCCCGCTGATCCCGACTGACCATCATCCAGGCAGCCTCATTGCCCGTATAGGGATCGCGGAGGCGATAGAGGTCACCGTAATAGAGGAGCGGCTGCAGGGCATGCACTTTCGTGTTCAGTTCCCGGATCTTATCGATTTCCTCATCCGGCAGCCTGAGCAGATCAAGCTCATAGCCATATGTGCCGCACATGGCAACTGCTGCGCGCGTTTCAAGCGGCGTGGACCGGCCAATCTGGTGGTTCGGGCTTGCCGAAACATGGGCTCCCATGGTGGAAGGCGGGAAGAGCAGTGAGGTGGAGGATTCGATCCGGCAGCGCATCCAGGCATCCGTATCATCCGAACACCAGGTCTGCGGCATGTAGCAGAGCATGCCGAGGTCAAAACGCCCGCCGCCGCTGGCGCAGCTTTCGAAGAGGACGTCCGGGAAGCGGCTGGTGATCTCATTCAGGATCTCATATAGGCCGAGGATGTACCGGTGTCCCATTTCCTGCTGCTGATCTGCCGGCAGATGGGCACCCCACATGGAGATGTTGCGATTCATGTCCCACT
>JAFSZW010000015.1 GCA_017458865.1 Clostridia bacterium | reverse complement strand
TGAATTCCACCTCTAACCCGGCTTGGTTGGTGACGAAGATTGCCTGGGAAAAGCGAATTGCGTTAGCCAAAGGGAATGTGTTGGCTTCCAAAACTATCATCTTCAAAGTTTGTTATATGCTAATTTCCCTTTTAATTAACACTCAAGCTCGCTCTATTTAACACTCTACATTTCAAGAGATATTTTTTAAAATATCTCTTGTTTTATATGAAAAACTGAGAGTGTTTGTTGATAAATATGTACGCTTGAATCAGGATAAAGAAATATATTGACACTCAGTGTCATCATATTGTATACTCATGGCGAGTGGTAAATTAACACTCGGAAAGGAGGCCTACAATGTACCTTGATGTCACGATTCCTTACCCTGATGATGACCCCAAATTCACGTTAAAAAACCTTCCACCTCACACCTATGTCTACTATGAGGTCGGACGTGATTACAACCCTGTAAAACAGCATACCATTCCAAGACGAGTTACGGTTGGCAAGATTGATGGCAAGGACGCCAGCCTTATGATTCCGAATGAGAAGTATGTTGAATTGTTTGGTCGAGATGCTCTTCCTCAGGATTCATTCACAATTACCCGCAGTACGACCTTATCAGTCGGAACATATATTGTTATTAAGAAAATTATTTCTGACTACAGATTGGATGAAATTCTTACTACGGCAATACGTGATGAAAGAAACAGGGGAGTATTCATTGATTTTGCCGCCTACGAGTTGATTACATCATCAAATGTTGCCCAACACTTCGGTTCCTTTGCATATCGACACCCTACGTTTTCCCCCGGCATGCGCATCTACAGTGACACTGTTATTGGTGAAGTATTTGAAGAGATAACATGTGATGAACGGCAAGTCTTCCTTGATGAATGGAACAAGGATAAAGATAAGAGCAAGATTATCTACGTTTCATATGACTCTACAAGCCGACATACTAAGGCTGGAGATATTGAGGAAGCGGAGTTCGGCAAGCCTAAGGATGGACAGACTGATGGACCAATTATCAATCAGGGTCAGGCGTATGATACTGATAACCGTGTACCACTTTTTTACGAATCTTATCCCGGGAGCATCAACGATGTTTCTATGTTGCAGTATCTAGTCGAAAAGTGTATCGCATATGGATATCTGATGCTGTGTTTTATTCTGGATAGAGGGTATTTCAGCAGAGAAAACCTCTTTTACATGGATTCGAAGAATTACCATTTTCTCATCATGGCAAAAGGAAATGCCAAATTCATCAGATCACTGGTTGAAAGTGCTATGGGGATGTTTGAACTTGAACGCAAGTTCTTGATCAAGAAGTTCTTAACACAAGGGACGACTATCGTAAGAAAGCTTTTCCCAGATGATCCACGCGATAAGCTGCGGTATGTTCATGTGTATTTTAATGATGTCCAAGCCAGTATTGAGCGAAGGAATCTTGAAAGGTCCATTTTTAAGTGGGAAAAAGCACTCAGCAAGTGTATCGGAAAACAAGTCAAGAAGGGTCTTGGCGGATTTGCTGCCTACTTTGATCTGAAGTATGATGAAGACGGTAAACTGCTCTCATTTGAGACGAGGGACGATGTAATAGAGGAGGAAAAGTTCTGGGCCGGGTATTTTGCTATCGTTTCATCAATGGAAATGACAGCGGAGACTGCTCTTCTGCGCTACAAAGGGAGAGATTGCAATGAGAAAACCTTTCTCGGAGACAAATCCTTCCTTGGAAACAATACCTACAGGGTAGATTCGGACGAAGCCAAGGATACTAAAGAATGGATCGGTTTCTTTGGAGAAATAATCCAAAATAAAATATACACTGATCTGATTGATGCAGAGGAGTTGGATGGGTCCAAATCAAACTACATGAGTGTTCCTGCTGCCATAGCTGAACTTGAAAAGTATGAGATTAGCAGGCAGGGTAATGGGAAATATCATATTGACCATCCCTTAACAAAACAACAACGTAAGATCATGGAAGCGCTTCATTTGGATAAAGATGAAGTAAAGAATGAAGCCCAGAAGATCTGCGACCAGATTAATGAACTGATTAAACAGGCTAAAGAAAAGGAAGATAAGAAGGAAAAGGAACAAGCATCATGAGTTTTCAGCCATAGTTGACAATAGCCTCCCATGAAAGAGATTGCGGGAAATGAACACGCTACCTCTTTCATGAGAGAGCCTATGTTACTATGATCGATCCCCGAGTGTTAAAATTTCCGGAAATTAGCAGTCATCTGCTTGTTTCTGTTCCTTAACGAATATGAAGCTGCTTCCAGCAGACAAAGGGTCTCGCAGATTGCCCGATACAGGCAGAGCAAAATCTGATCAATCTGGCGTCCCTGATCACATACCGGAACAAGAATTCATGCCGCAGCGCTTCACTTGCTGTCACAGCCAGATGGTTCCCGATATCAAAAACCGACTGAGTCATCAGTCGGGCCTTTTTGAATGCCAGGTTATTTCAGCTTTTCCTGAAGTGTCCGCAGTGCAGCCTCAGTCATGCCATGATTGAGCAGATAGGCCTCAGCCGCGGCCTGAATGTCCGTGTCTTCAAGTGAGGCACCCTTTTCAAGGCCTGCCACAGTGCGCATCATTTCCCGAATGTTCTTTTCCGCGATCATCTCATACCTGTCGGTGCCCGCTTCAATTCCATAATAGTTCGCATAGCTGATCATGTAATCTGCCACGATTTCCTCTTTGCTCATGCCCATGAGCGCCTCAATCAGCATACATGTAAAGCCTGTGCGTTCCTTGCCCTCCGTGCAGTGAACAAGGTACGGCATCTCATTTTCAGAGAGGAACGTCAGCCCTTTAACGACGCCATCTGCAAAGACATCTGCTGCATAATCAGCGGGAAGCCCCAGCGCGATTACCTGCCCCGCCTCGTACAGGGATTTGTAGTAGGGAGAGGAAAACTCCTGAGAGGCAAAGCCGCCAGCCAGTTCAGCATCCGTATTGATCAGATTCATGACTGTCTTTATGCCGGCCTCGCTGATAAGCGCATCAGCGAATGCAGCCCTGCCCCTGCTGTTGTTCACAGGGGTTGCAGAGCGATAGAGTTTCCCGTCCAGCACAGCACGGAAATTGGCAAAAACCACATCGGAGGCATAATCAGCACGCTCATCGGTATATACCAGGTTGTTGATTTCCTGCACAAACAGCGCGCCGCCCTTTTCCTTAAGCGTAATGGTGACCGGATCACCTACGCCGATGCCTGCTGTTTCGGCAAACTTTCCATAGTTGATGCAGACTGCAATATTGGTATGTCCCGGGTAAGCACGAACCATATATTCGCCGCGGTCTATATAGTAACCATTGAAGTACGGAATGTCACCGGAGTAGCTGCCTGCCGTGACTGTAACAATATCGCCAAGGGTAAAACCTGCACTGTTGAAGTCCTCAATGGTCACGTCCAGCCGTGCATGTCCATATTTTTCGATCTCTGCAACTTTACCGGTAATACTGACAGCCCCGGCGTTTCCATTTTCAGCCTGGGCAGAAAACACTACAAGGATCATAAGGAGGACAAGGCCAAGGGATAGCATTCTGCGCATACCAGATACTCCTTTTTTTGAATTGATGGACAGAGTATAGCATAATGGATAATTGCAGACAAGCAGATTCCGGAAACTTGCCCTGCACCTGGGCGGTTATACGGCCGTTTCTGCTGCCGGCCATTTTCTGTCAGAGTGGCGGGTTTTACCCATACGAGTACAGCAAATCAGCCGGATTCCTGTTCACATCAGGCTGCTGACATTCCCCGATTGATGAGAATGTGCTATAATACCGCCATCCAATCCGGGAACATGCCTAAAGAAGGGAGGGATCTGCATCAGTAAACGGAGAATTCTGTTCATCCTCGCAGCAATTGTCACCTACCTCGTTTTGCTCCATTTATTGAGAGTATCCGAATCCATCTCCTTTGGGGACGCACTCTGGTATTCACTCGTCACACTGACCACCGTTGGCTATGGCGATCTCACGCCCGTGACGGTCCCCGGCCGCATCGTCGGCGCCGTGTTCCTTGTCCTTTCAACCGGCGTATTGGCTCTCCTGTTCAGTCTTGCGTATTCGCTGCTGACCGGACGCCTCTTTCCCCATCTTCGCCTGTGGTGGAACCGCGGGAAGAAGTGGTACATGTTCTATCCGGACAATGAGGCCTCGCGTATCCTGGCAGGCGCTTTTGATGACGGCTGCACGATCTTCTGCAATTCAGAGAAGACAGGCGAAAGCCGTGCCCTTCATCTGAAGGAGATGCCTGCCTCCCTGATGGCCCTGCCCTTTGCCGGACAGGGCGAGCGCATCCTCTTTGTCATGAGCGAGGATGTGACCATAAACGAACACATTGCCCGTTCCCTGGCCGGGACACCTGTGCAGATCTACTGCCGCGGTGAAGGGCTGAATGAGGCATTGCCGGACAATATCACGCGTTTTAATCAGTATGACTGCGCTGCGCGCCTTTACTGGCAGCTGCAGCCCTGCCAGCCGGCAGGCGAGCAGATGATCCTCCTCGGATGCGGGAAATTTGCCGCATCTCTGCTGAACCAGGGACTGCTGGTCGCGCCTCCGCACTGCACACTGGAGCTGTTCGGGGACTGGACCGACTGGCGCGCCATGCATGACGCCGTAAAAGATCTCCCTGAGTCCATCATCCGCCTTCACTTTCACAATGAAAACTGGACCGAAAACCGTTCACTCCTGGCCTCTGCGGACCGCATCATCCTCTGTGCGGATGATGAGCAGGAAAACCGGGATCTGCTGAGGCTTCTCAGGCAGTATTACGTCACGAACGGGCACATAGACGTCCGTTCCATCCCCTGTCTTCAGGATGCCTTCTATTTCGGTACACCGGACATGCTCTTTACGCCTGAGCTTGTCATGCGTCAAAGACAGAATGACCGTGCACAGGCGCTGCACGAAATGTACAGGAACCAGGCTGACTATCCTGTGCCTGCATGGTCCGAGCTTTCCGACTTTCTCAAGCACTCAAATCTGGCCGCAGCGGATCATCTGCTGACAAAGATCCGCATTCTGCTGCCGGACCAGGATGTGCGGGAGGTTACACCTGAGATCTGCCGGATGGCAGCCGCAAGGTTTGAAAGTGCCAGTCCGGATGAAAAGGAACTGTACCGTTCCATTGAGCACAACCGCTGGCTGATCTTCCATGCCCTTTACAACTGGCAGTATGCAGCGCGCAGAAATGACGCTGCCCGCCTGCACCCGCTCATGGTCAGCTATGATACGCTCGATGAGACAGACCGACAGAAAAACGACAGCGCGTGGCTGCAGCTCAGCACGCTTGCAGAGGAGAGCAACCTATGACGACCATTAGCGTTATCCTGATTGTCACCTGCTGTTTTCTCGCTGCCATTCTGAACCTGGCGCTGCAGTCGCGCTTCAAAAACCGCGTAATGGGCATCTGTGCCGCCTCAGCCGTCGTGCTCGGCATTCTGTTTTACTCTTACGCATATACTTTTGAGGGCGGTTTCACAGCGATTACCATCCTCAAATCACTCCTGACCATCTGCCGGATGTTCGGCGGTGTCAACGATTATGCAGCCGTTGCCGCAACGCCCCTCATTCGCTATCCGCTGGTTATGACGATATTCTGGGTCGGGCATTTTGCCGCCTTTTATGTCACGGCCAGCGCAGCCATTGAGATCATCGGGAAGCGTGTCCTCAAGATCGTCCGCATGGGGCTCCTTCGCAAGGGATCCCTGACCATTATTTACGGGGATACAGCGGAGGCCATTCAACTCGGAAAGCGGTTTGGTAAAAGCAGCTCCCTGATCTTTGTCGTGGATGAGGAAAGTGCCACAACCGCCAGCATCGTCGAATCGCTCAGCGGCGTAGTGTTTTCCGGCGGCGCAACCCTGTGTGCCACACCGGAGTTTCTGCGCACCATTGGCATGGGAAAAAAGGACCGTCAGCTGGATATCTACTGCATGAGCAGTGATCATGCCCAGAATTACCGGTATGCCGCCGCCCTGATGGAAGCGCTCAGCGAGCTGCAGGTCAATCCGGACATGACCAGTCTTTTCCTGCTTGACGTACCAGAGGAAAAAGCCACCGGGCTCATTGCCTACGGCGATCATTATGGATACGGATACCTGTTTGCCTGCGAAAAGTATGACCTGATTGCCCGCCTGCTCATCCGCAGGCTGCCGCCCTGGACACTGCTCAGGATGGATGGAAACGGCCGTGCTTTGAATGATCTGAACGTCATCATTATCGGCTTTGGACAGATGGGCCGCGCAGTCCTGCGCCAGCTCATCATGAATGGACAGATGGAGGGCAGCACCTTCCATGCAGAGATCTATGACAGGCAGATGCGTGACCTGAGCGGATACGTGGAAGCGCGTTATCCTGCACTCCTCAAGGCATACGACATCCGTTTCAACTCCAATGACGCGCGTTCTGCCGCGTTTTACAGGCGCCTTCAGGATGAACCGGCAAGCCTTATCGTCATCTGCACGAACAACCGGCAGACAAATGAGGAGCTGGCGCTGGATATTGAGCACTGGTATGCCATCCGGGAGAATAAGCCGCCCGTTGTTCGCTGCACGACCGATTCCATCATTATCAACGACGATGAATACCGGCTCGGTGATATCGATGTGCGGGCCATGGATCGAACAGCCATGATTCTCAACCACGGATACACGAATGGTCCGAGTGAGGAAATTGACTGGCGCAACTGCGATGCGTTCTCCCGCGCCAGCAGCCGGGCATCCGCTGATTTCTATCCCGCCATCCTGTATGCCTCAGGCATTCCAAAGGATGATGCCCTGAACGGGAAATGGCCGCCGTCTCCCGAGGTCCTTGAGAACCTGGCAAAGAGCGAGCACCGCCGCTGGAACGCCTTCCATCTCGCCATGGGCTACCAACCCATGAACAGCAGCGAATACGAAGAGCGTGCAAAGCGCTATCTGAGCGGTGAGTCCGTCCGTGTTGCCAAGAGCACATCCGCGCAGACACATGCCTGTCTCGTCCCCTGGGAAGAGCTGGATGCCCTTTCCGCTCGGGAGAGCGAGATCTACGGCAGGCATATTGACTACAAAATAGCGGATCGGAACAATGTTCTGGCCATCCCGGACATCATCCGAAAAGAAAGGAACAACTCAATTGGCAAAAAGTGATATTTTTATCAGTTACCGTCGTGACGGCGGCGACATGGTTGCGATGAATCTGTACCAGACGCTTAAGCGGCGCCGGTATAAAGTATTCTATGATCTTGAAGTCCTGCGTGCCGGCAACTTTGATGAAGAGCTGTATAACCATATCCGTTCCTGTAAGGATTTCATTCTGATCCTTACACCGGGCAGTCTGGACCGCTGCATCTATGATGACGACTGGGTACGCATGGAAATCGCCGAGGCGCTGATCCGAAAGAAAAACATCATCCCCTTTATGTTCAACGGCTTTACCTTCCCGGATTATCTGCCGGAGGACATTGACGAGATCCGCTATCTGAATGGTCTCAGCACGCAGGCTGAGTATTTCAACGAGAGCATAAAGCGCCTTTGCAGCAGATACCTGATCTCAAAGCCCGCCCCGAAAGAGCAGGGGCCGAACATCGGTTTCCTCATCTTCTTCCTGCTGTTTGTCGGCGCAGTCGCAGGCCTCATCGTCTATTTCATCTTTTACGCCGGAACACCGTCCGCCCCGCCTCCACCGCCG
>JAFSZW010000133.1 GCA_017458865.1 Clostridia bacterium | reverse complement strand
CTTCCTGCAGCCCAATGCCATACGCTGTCTGGTGCAGCCTATGCGTGATCCCAAGACAGCCGGCGTAGCCGGACGGACGGATGTGGCGAATGTCTATACCAACCATCTGACCAAGATGCAGGCAGTTCGCTACTATATCTCGTTCCGTGTCATGAAGGCAGCAGAGGCGCACTTTGACGCCGTCATGTGTCTGAGCGGTCCGCTTTCCTGCTACAGGATAGAGGCTGTCCGTGAGGTCTTTGACAAGTGGATCAACCAGAAGTTCATGGGGCAGAAAGCTACATTCGGTGATGACCGGAGTCTGACCAACTTTGTGGTTGAGCATCACAGGACATACTACCAGGATACCGCGATCTGTTCGACGATTGTCCCGAACCGCCACAAGCAGTTCCTGCGTCAGCAGATGCGCTGGAAGCGCTCCTGGCTGCGCGAGTCACTGAGAGCAGGCAAGTTCATCTGGCGCAAGCAGCCGTTTATGTCGTTCTTCTTCTACCTGGGCCTGCTGGTGCCGCTCATTGCCCCGATCATCGTCATCTATAACCTCATCTATGTGCCAATTGTCCACCATATCTTCCCGGGCACATTCCTTATGGGTCTTTTCATGATGTCCCTCATGATGTGCTTTGCACAGCTGATTCTCAAAAAGAGCACGCTGTGGATATACGGCCTCCTGTTCTGCCTCTATTACGAGTTCTTCCTGCTCTGGCAGATGCCGTGGGCCTGGGTGACGTTCTGGGTCAGTGACTGGGGCACGCGCGGCAAGGGCAAAAAGCGAAATGCGGTCAAAGCGGATGACAGTGCCGGCGGTGAATCAGCCGCAGGAACGGCAACGGCTGCATCACCGCCTCAGGCGGATGCTCAGCCGGCAGGCGGCGAAGCGACAGCACCGGCTCAGGGGCAGGCCCCTGCGAATGCTCAAGGTGGCATGCAGACCGGGGTTATGCCCGGGATGATAAGTCAGGGACAGATGGTCCCGCCGCAGTTCAGCGGTCAGCCTGCAGGCACTTATCAAGGTGCAGTCTATCCCAATATCGGCGTTGCCAGTCCAGGTATGCAGGTGCCAGATGGAGCCGGTTATCCAGGGACAATGCCCGTCCAGGGCGTTCAGATCCCGGGAACCATACCGGTAAGCGGAATGCAGTACGCTGCCGGTGCAGTGCCGGTTTCCGGCGTTCAGGCTGTCGAGCCTGTGCCAGTGGCAGGCGTGCCGTACGGAGCAGGCCCGGTACCGGCTCCGGGGATGCAGTTTTCCGATATGACATACGGTGTTCAGCCCGCTCCGGCGCCTGCTCCAGATGTTCAGGCCGGCGCTGCGGTGTATATACCGTATAATGACGGTGCTACAGTACCGAATCCATATATTCAGACTGCCGGTCCTGTGGTCCCGGGCGTGGTGTATCCGGATCCTGCGAACGGGATCGGCGAAATACAGACTGCGGGTCTGGTGGATGCCGCGGGTATGCCCATTACCGGGATTCCATATGGATGGCAGGAAACAGGCACGCCGCCTGTCGGGCAGACAGGGACAGCACTGGTTTAGACAAGGGGAATGTGAATGACTGAGAAGTGGCTTCGAAAAAAGGATGCCAGGAAAAAGATCACATCTGTATTTGAAATAATTGTCCTCCTGGGTGCTTTCCTGTGGGCAGGTCTTTCCATCTGGCGGTACCGGGGCGAGAATCCCGTTATTCCGGCAATGCCCCCGGAAAAGGAAAGCACCATGATCTCAAGTGATGAGATTACGGCGGGGTATCAGAACGTTGGCGAGGCGAGCGGCGTCCATTTTATCGCCATTGCCTATAATGGCGTTGTGTACCGGTCGAAGGAGGATGGCAAGATCGTCAATCTGCAGACATTCACGGAGCAGCTGCAGACGCTCAAGGCCTCCGGCTATCAGACGATTACGCAGCAGGATATCATCAATGCCTACAATACAGGCGCCAGCCTGCCGGAAAAGGCACTTCTGCTGATTTTTGAGGACGGTATCTATGACAGTGCCGTGCTGGTTCAGCCGTCGCTTGAGGCGTGCAACTACAAGGCGACCATGTGCACGTACGCGTGCAACCTGTCTGATACAGAGAATCACTACATCACAGGCAGGAACGCCAAGGCAATGGAGGATTCCTCATACTGGGAGCTGGGCTCAAACGGATACCGGCTGAGCTACATCAATATCTTTGACCGGTATGAGAACTATTTCGGCCATATGACACTGGCGGAATTCCTGGATGTCCATACGCATCTGAGACGCGATTACAACCATTACCTCATGGACTTCCTTCGGGATGAGTATCGTCTGCGCGAGGAAACCGTCGAGGAGATGGAGGAACGCATCGCCTGGGATTATGAGAAGATGGATGAGCTGTATCAGCAGGAACTGGGATATGTGCCGGGACTGTATATCCTCATGCATTCCAACACCGGTGCATACGGCAATGATCCGCTGGTCAGCAAAAAGAATGAGGAGATGATGCAGAAGGTCTTGGCCATGAACTTCAACCGTCAGGGCACCTGTCT
>JAFSZW010000132.1 GCA_017458865.1 Clostridia bacterium | reverse complement strand
GGTTGTTCTCCTTCTATATAGCCCTCAAGCATCACGATCTGACCGCCTGAGGGAAATGGCAATTGGATATCAAACCTGACAGAAAACGGATTGATCTTCCCCGGGACATTGATTTGCTCAGGCTGCTTCCTTTGAATGCCTGAACTGCAGGATCATGGCAGCTGCATCAAATGCGCCTTCAATGATCAGGGTAATGCCGGTAAATATCCAGATGCTGATCAGTTTCATGCCCGGATTCAGCGTAATGATAAAGCCAAACAGAATTGAGATGCCGGCGCCGATCGCCTTCAGCCACCACAGCTTGTGGTGCATGCGGAGTGCGTCGACCATGCCCTGCAGCTTTCTGTAGCCGATCAGAATCTGGAATACGCCGTAAAGCACGGCCAGGATGGGGAAAACCTCAGTGAACCACTTCCCGCCGAACAGACAGAGCACACCGGCTGTAATCATGATGGCCCCGCTGTAAAACCCGGAACCCTTGGCTGCAATTTCAGGCTGCTGCCTGAAATATTTGATCACATCAACAATGCCAATGACCGCAAGCAGCACGCCTGCCACATTGATGATGATCATTGAGTACTTGGCTGGATTGACCAGCAGCAGAATGCCGACGACAATCAGAAAAACGATCGTCAGTATGGCAGACCAGTTTTCCTTCAGGAATTTCATCGAAACCATCTCCAATCGTGCATCTTAAGTTGCGCAGTCCGCCAGATCTCCACAGCCTTCATGCCGGGATCCGGGCAGGGCCTGTCATTCAGTGGCCTCATTCTATCACAGACCACATTTCCTGTCCATCTCTTTACAGCATTTTTGACACAAAAAAACACTAAATATTGTTGCCAGCTGAGCCGGAACCCATGTATTTTGTGTCTCGGCCTCTGCTATGCCGTCCGCACAGGGCATACCCCTCCGAGACCAAAGCCTATGCAAGTCCTGTAGCCGCCATGCTTCTTTGGCCCCCTAAACTGTTTGGTCCCTTTTGCTCCGGATACCCACTCCGGCATCCGCAGCTATGCCGCCCAAGGTCACTCTTGCCGAGGGAATGCCGTTCAATGCCTGCTAATTTGTCTGAGACATGGTGATGTTCTTGCCGTCCGATGTGCAGACAACCGTACCGTTTCGGGTCAGCCAGACGGTTGCGCCTGCATATTCAAGCGCCTTGACGACGGATGCATCCTCAGGATCATCCATCTCACTGGTGATGACGGCGTGGGACGGTGAAACCGCCTTGAAGAAGGTCGAGGACAGTTTTTCCTTTCGTCCGTGGTGCGGTACCTTCAGCACATCATAGTGCCCGATCCCCTCCTCAAGGAGTTCAGCCAGCCGTGGGTTTTCTGCATCTCCCGCAAACAGGTAGCTGGTCTCTTTGTAACGCATGCCGGTAACAAGGGAAAAATCGTTCTCCTCATCCTCGCCGTAATCGGATTCATTGGCGATATCAATCGTCAGCTCCAGATTTCCAAGCATTAAGGACCGGTTTTCGGTGAGCGGCTCGCAGGGAACGCCGTACTCATCAACAGCGTCATAGAAATCCGCCATCTGCTTTGAGTCCTTATCATACGCCGGGATATAGATGAGGCTGACCGGCAACGACTTTATGACTTTATCTGCGCCGCCCACATGATCCTTGTCGAAATGTGTAATGATCATCAGGTCAAGGGTCTCACACCCGAGCGCTTTAAGACGTTTGGCAATCTTTTTCCCGTCACTGTTATTGCCGGCATCTATCAGAATCGTCGTCGCCCCTTCCCTGATCAGGATCGCATCCGCCTTGCCAACATCAAGGAACTCAATCCTGAGCCCATCATCTGTCTTCGCCGCAAAAACCGTTCGTGAGAGCATGATGCAAAGACACAGGAAAAGAAAGACAATCTTTTTTTTCAGTTTTTTCATAATATTGGGCATTTATTCAATGACAAATGCCTTCAGTCCTTTCTCAGATTTGATGTCCCGGATGGTTTTGTCCGGAATTCACATAACATTCTTAAGCAGGAGATTGATCCGGATTGCATGGTCAGTGCTTGAATCATTTCTGAAATGTGCTATAATCCCCGCATCATGCAACAAAGGGGATTCTTATTATGGGTCATAAGCAACCGTTCCGGCCCCTTTCCTGGTTCCTGCTGCTCGGTATGGCGCTTTCCATTCCCTGCCTTGCGGCCACGGTTCTCAACAACTGTCTCATATACTGGCCGCTCTACGCGCACAGCAGGCTTGGTTTCTGCATCCTGACGCTGCTGTTTACTGCATTGCTGCTGCTCCTCAAGCGATGGATTACACATAAAGGCATACACCTGTCAAACCGTTTTCTCTACATTGCAGCTGCATGCTTTTTCTGCATCCAGATTATCACCGCTGCCCTGCTGCGGCACACGCCGTTTACGGACACCGAACAGATTGTGACAGCAGCGGTCAATCTGGCCAATACAGGCGCGTTTGAAACCTCTGCACGGTCCTATCAGTACTTTTCCTGGTATCCGTTCAACCTGGGCACGGTCTATCTGTATGCATTCCTGTTCCGCATTCTGCGCATTGTCGGCATCACGGATCATTACATGATCATTGCCGTATTTGCCGGCATCCTGTTTGCAGCAGGGTTTATCTGCGGCGCAAAAGCGGCTGAATCCATCTGTGACGGGTCAACAGCGCTGTTGTTTGTGCTGCTCTGCCTGCTGTGTTTCCCGTTTTATTACTGCACTGCAGAGCTGTATACGGATGTGCTGGCGCTCCCGTTTCCCATGATCGTACTGTATCTCTATCGGCGTGCTCAGGAAAAGCGTGGCAAAGCGCGTATTGTCTGCATCGTGCTCTTTGCACTGTTTTCGCTTTTCGGTTTTTTCATCCGGGTTACAACGCTCATCATGCCGTTTGCCTGTCTGATTTCAGCGCTGTTTCAAAAGCAGTTCCGCCTGTTCTTTGTGTGCCTTGTCCTGACCACAGCATGCCTGCTGGCTGGAAATACCGCCATGGAAGCAGCAAATGAAAGGCATCTCGGCAAAGAAAACCTGCGTGTCCACCGGCTCTCCATCTGGCATTACCTGGCCATGGGGCTGCCTGCCCAGCCAGACGAGGGCTATGGACAGTATGGGGACGGCGGTTGGCTCCTCCTCTCCACATCCTTTGATGACCCGGAAGCGCGGGACAGGCATCTCATGACCGAGGTCCGGGACAGGCTCTATTACCTTCGCTATCCGTCCCGGATGGCCAACATGCTCTCAAGGAAGAACGTATCCACCTTTGGGGACGGCACGTTCCACCTGAATCAGCTTATTGAGGCGGATGAGCATGAGATTACCAATTCGCTCAAGTCCGTCATCTATGGAAACGGCAGCCTTTATCCTGTCTATTTCCATCTGTGTTCTGCCCTGTTTTATGCCCAGATGATCCTTGCAGGCCTGAGCTGCGTTGAAGCAATTGCCATGAGACGAACGGATGGTGCCCCGGTCTTCCTCTGCATCGTCGGCGCCTTTATCTATCTGACATTCTGGGAGACCAATGCAAGGTATTTCTTCATGTTTGAATTCCTGCTGCTCCTGGCTGCGTCCATCCATTCGGTTCCGGATGTAGATGCACATCATCTGAGCCGCAGCAGATAAATGCCGCTTTGTCAGTCTACATCAAGGTCCTCAAGCGCTGTAATGTCCGTCCTGGCTTCAGGTCTTGAATCGCCGTGGCGGACAAACAGCATGGTCACAAAGGCCATGAGGACAAAGACAACCGCATACGGGAACAGCGTCGTGAGTCCGAAACGGTCCATGATCATGCCAGAGAGAATCGGCGTGATGATCTGCGCAGACATTGATGCGGTGTAGTAGATGCCTGTATAGCGTCCGACATCCGCCTCAGAACACATCTCAACAACCATCGGGAAAGAATTGACATTGATTGTCGCCCAGCCGATACCGGCCAGTGCAAACATGAGGTTCATGACCATCGTCGGACTGTCGGCGCGCATAAGCGAGGCAATCAAAAAGGCTGTCCCCAGCATGACAATGCCGGCCAGGATGGTCTTTTTCCGTCCGACACGTGATGCAATAATGCCGACGGGAATGTAGGAAAAGATGGCAGCGACCTGGGCGATGATCAGGGTCAGGTTGTAGTTCTTGTGGAGCAGCGTTGTCGCATATACCGAGTACTTTGATGTGACTGCGTTGTAGCCCATGAACCACAGGACAATGGAAGCCAGCAGGAAAATCAGGGATTTTCG
>JAFSZW010000131.1 GCA_017458865.1 Clostridia bacterium | reverse complement strand
TCTTTGAAATTCAGTGCCTGGGCAATCGTCACGACCTCGACTTTGCAAAACTGAACGTCCACCAGGAAAGCGTCAACATCTGAGAAAATAATCAGAACCATCCCGGAATTCATGAAGTACCACGTCTCTCCAAACCTTTCCCATTTTGAAGGATCGTCCAAATATGGTTCATCCGCAATAGATCACGAGAAAACCGGTCATTCAGCCTGTCATTCCCGAAAGCACATATTCTGCCTGACAGATCATCCCACTCACAGTTCTGGTTGCTGCAGAGACTGCTGGTTCTGACACGCCTGAATGTGCCTGGTAATGCCAGGCATCTGTCGTTTATCCGATTTCCAGGCTCTGCAGAATATCCTTTGCAGGATGAAACCTGTCTTTTAGTGGGATCACTGCCCTATCGTTCAAAGATTTTGAGCAGTTTCATCTTGATCTTCCCCACTTTTCCTGAATATGGATGTTCCCGAAGCGGCAGATTTAAGATGGTTCTGCCCTTAAGCACAGATGTCGGATGGGTAAACTCCCGAAATCCCCATTCGCCATGGTAGGCGCCCATACCCGAATGGCCGGTGCCGTTAAATGGGACGCCCTTGACCATCATGTGAATGCAGACCTCATTGATGCACCCGCCGCCATACTGCTGCGTGGACATAACCCGCTCAGCCCATTTCATATCAGAGGTAAACACATACATGGACAATGGATGCTCGCGGTCTGCAATGACATCCATGATCCGGTCCGCCTCGGCATCCGGAAACGGGACAACCGGCAGAATCGGACAGAACAGTTCGTGCCTGACGATGTCCTCATCAATTCCGACCGGATAGATCACCGTCGGCGCAAAGCGCCGGCTCTCGCGCCTGCCGTTTCCGCCAAGGATTACCCGGTCCCGGTATTCATCACTCAGGCGTTCGCATTTGTCGTACACGGCATCGGTAATCAGCATGGGATACTCAGGATTTTCCTCCGGGATTTCGCCGATCTGCCGGGTAAACGCCTTTTTGAGTTCCTGCAGGAATGCCTCCGCGACCTCCTCGGCCACAGCAATCTGATTGATATTGATGCAAATCTGACCTGCGTTGCAAAGCTTGAAAAAGGCAATTTTACGGGCAGCATCCCGCAGGTTGGCATCCTTCCGGATAATGCACCAGTTCCCCGTTTCGCCGCCCAGCTCAAGTGCTACGGATGTCAGATTCTCTGCAGCCGCGGTCAGAACATGTCTGGCAACTGCAGGCGACCCCGTGTAAAAGATTTTGTCGAAGCGCTCTGCCAGGCACATATCTGCCACATCATGTCCGCCGTCAATGACAACGGCGTAGTGCTCAGGAAATGTCTTCCCAATGAGCTGCTGCAGAGCCCGCGTGCAGGCTGCGGACTTTGAACTGGTCTTGATGACCGCCGTATTGCCGCCAGAGATGCTTGCTGCCAGCACACCCAGCGTGAGCAGAATCGGAAAGTTGAACGGGCTGATAATCAGCGACACGCCGTAGGGCATTTTGTAAACTGTGGTCCGCGTGCTTGGGAAGCACATGAGACCGCTATAGTGCTTTTCCGGCCGTGCCCACCTGCGAATGCCGTGTAGAATCTCATCTATTTCGACGATGACAGGCCCGATGTCGCACAGATAAGCCTCCACAGGGCTTTTGCCAAGGTCCTCCAGAAGGGCATCCCTGAGCATGTTCTGGTTGTCAATGACCGCCTGTCTGAGCATTTTGAGACGCTCTATGCGCCAGCTGACATCAAGCGTTTCCCCCGTACGGAAAAACTGCCTCTGGTTCAATACGATCTCGTGTATTCTGTCCTTCGTATATGCCATATCAGTACCCTCTTCTGATCTGATCGAGCAACATCCGGATCTCGCTGTCAGAAAGCGTTCTGGATGGTGAATAGTTGATCGAATCCGCGTCAATCATGGCCGTCAGACGGTCATAATCTGATTCCTGCATCTGCGCACAGCCTTTCTCAAGACCGCACGAATAAAGCAGCTCCCTGAGCGCCATGAGCAGCTTATCTGCCGCCGCCTGAATGGGCTCCTGCTCATCTGCCAGATGGCAATACACCGCCAGTGCTGCCATCTCCTCATAGCGCATATGCTCCTGGGCAGCGACAATCGGCACAAGGCAGTGGGCAATTGCCTTCCCATGCGGGATATGATAAAGCGCGCCAATCGAGTGCGCAAAGGCGTGCACATATCCGGCAAGCTGGGTGTTGATCGCATTGCCGCCATAGTTTGCCGCACGCAACGTCGCCTGTCTGGCCTCGATGTTGTGCGGATCACTGAGCAGAATCGGCAGATTTTCGAGGATCAGGCGCACGCATTCGCGGCTCCGCCGGATATCCTCCTCCGTCGAAGCAACGTCCGCCATGAGCCCTTCCAGCCCGTGACTGAGCGCATCCACCGCACAAAAGACAGTGACGCTCCTCGGTGCGTCCACGATGAGCTCACTGTCGAGAATCACATGGGCAACATCAAGTCCAATGATCACCGTAGCGCTCTTGACGCCGTGTCCGTTCATCACAACTGCACCGACCGTGCATTCGGCACCGGTACCGGCAGTGCTCGGGATGTTGATCATGGGCAATGTGCCGCCCTCAGCGATGGCAAACTTGTGCAGATAGTGCTGCAGCGGCATATGAGGATGCGTTGCACTCGCCGCAATGATCTTGCTGCTGTCCATCACCGAACCGCCGCCAAGCGCCACAATGCAGTCCGCACCGCACGCAATGGCCGCCTTTCGTCCTGCTTTGACGATGCTCACCGTAGGCTCTGAACTGATGTCGCTGAAAACCGTAAAGGGGATACCGCATGCCTCAAGCGATGCGGTGACTTTTTCATGAAATCCGAGCGCAAGGAGTGTTGAATCCGTCACCAGCAAAACCGATGAAAAGCCCGCTTCCCGGCAGATTCGTCCAACCTGATCTCTCGTTCCAAAACCCTCTGTCATCTCTGGCTTTGGTATCGGGGCAGCCTTGATCACCGTTCCGGGTACCCGCCTTATTGCCTTCCGTCCAAGGTAAAGCATCATCCCATCTCCGTTTCTACCGTCAACCTTACCACGCCGCCAGGTATGCCCATATAAGACCCGGTAGCCGGGATTCACAGCCTCATAACCGCCGGGTAAACGTCATTCTGGTCGGCCATTCCTTCCGGGGCAGCAGACCTGGCATGGTCACTCTGCCGGCAGATCCGTTTTCCCGGGAATCAGCTGAACCACCTCAATCCCGGACTGCAGCGCGTAGTCTATGGTCTCCTTTGTGCCGCCATCCTCACCGTTATACAGCGCGATAACCCGGCAGCTGTGATCCACAATCCAGTGATTCCGCTTTGAGAAGCAGTCATCCGTATAGTGGTCGCAGATCGTGCGCACCAGGTCCGCATCTTTGAGGAGTCTGTGATACTGCTCTTTCCATTCCTCTTTCCAGCGGTATCCGAATCCGGGATAGGGCGTTGCGGCAATCAGGTGCAGATTCCTGTTCAGTTCCCGTTTTT
>JAFSZW010000130.1 GCA_017458865.1 Clostridia bacterium | reverse complement strand
GCAACAGATTATTGAGCATTACATTGCAGATGGTGTCATCCTGTCAACGCCGACAGGTTCCACGGCCTATTCACTGGCTGCGGGCGGTCCCATCATCATGCCGGATGTTGAGTGCATCCTGATCAATCCCATCTGCCCGCATACGCTGACCTCACGCCCGATTATTCTTTCCAAGAAAAAGATGGTCGAGGTAACCCTCAATATGAAGGAGGAGCGGAAAGGCAGCATTCTGTCTGTGGACGGCGAGACGGTTTGTTCACTTGACAATGGTGATTCGATAAGAGTCTGCCGGACGGAGTGCTCGGCTCAGCTGGTCAGGCTGAGCGGCAGCGGGAACTTTTTCAATCTGGTCAAGGAGAAACTGTCCATTGAGACGCTCTGACAACAGGCATTTGCAGCCATTCAGGCGCTTGCCGCCTGAAAACACTGAGCAGGAAGGGAACTGCTGAGACGTATGAATAAGGCAGAAAGACAAGATTTAATCCGACGGATTATCGAAACACAGTCGATTGGTACCCAGGCGGAACTGGCACATGCGATCCACAAGGAAGGATACAAGGTGACCCAGGCCACAGTCTGCCGGGATATCAAGGAAATGCAGCTGTACAAGACGCTTTCAAGGAACGGAAAGTATCAGTATGCCATCATGCCGTCGGAGGAAGGACAGAACACACAGGGACGCTTTATCCGGATGCTGAAGGACGGTATTTTCGACATCAGCCATGCAAAGAACCTGATCGTGATTCGCACGCTGTCCGGCAGTGCGCATGTTGTGGGCGAGGTGCTTGATAACCTTGAGTGGCGCGAGATTCTGGGAACGATTGCCGGTGACAATACCATTCTGGTAATTGCCCGGTCAGATGAGGCAGTCAACGTGATCCTTGGCAGGATTCGCGATATGACCGGAATTGTTGAGGATGACGCGTATGACGCCGATGAGCCGAATGAACCCTGAGTGGAACGTGACAATGGCCTGATGTGAGGTGAGGGTATGCTGCTGCAGCTTGGCATTCATAATCTTGCGCTGATTGATGAGGTGCTCATTGAGTTTTCCGGCGGGATGAATGTTCTGACGGGCGAAACGGGTGCAGGCAAGTCCATTGTGGTGGATGCGGTCAATCTCGTACTGGGTGAGCGTGCGGACCGCGACCTGATTGCAAACGGAAAGAACAAGGCAGTCGTTGAGGCTGTCTTTGATATTACTGAAAACGTTGCTGTCCAGAAGGCACTGGGTGAGCTTGAGATTCCACAGGATGAGGGAATGCTGTCCGTATCCCGCGAACTGATGAGCACAGGCCGGAATATCTGCCGGGTTAACGGTGTGATTTTGCCGCTGCAGATGCTGAGACGGATATCGGATCAGCTGCTGGATATTCATGGCCAGCACGAGCATCAGCTGCTGCTGGATGCGGCCAATCATCTGTCCTATCTGGATCAGTTTGCTGCAGATGAGATTGAACCACTGCTGGCCCAAACATCTGCTGCGTTTGAGGAGTGGCATGGTGCTGCGCTCAAACTGGCCAAGTACCGCAGAACGGTCTCTGAGCGTGAACAGCGCAAGGATATGCTGCGGTTTCAGCTGGAGGAACTGCAGAATGCGAACCTGACGGCGGGCGAGGAAGAGGAGCTGGAGCAGAAAAAGGTCTTTTTCCGCAATTCCGGCAAGATCCGGAGTGCGCTGGATGAGGCATGCTCCATGCTTGCCAGCAATCCGGACGGCAGCAGCACGGCTGTGGAACTGGTCAGGGAGTGCCTCCATACGCTATCGACGATAACCGGGTACAGCGAGGAATATGAAAAGGTTCATAATCGGATCACCGGGCTCGGTTATGAACTGGAAGATGCCGCAGGGGAACTGGAAAAGCTGAGGGATGCGAGCACGTTCGATACGAGTGAGGCGGAGTATGTGGAAGGCAGAATAGACCAGCTGCGTCGTCTGTCCCGGAAGTACGGGTCAACGACAAATGAGATGATTGCCTACCGGGATAAGATTGCCGGCGAACTTGGTGAGCTTGACAGTGCTGAGGAGCAGATCGAAAACCTTGAAAAGAGCTACAGGACATATGGGAAAAAGCTCCTGGAACGCTCGAGACAGCTTTCGCAGAAACGGCATGAGGCAGCCAGTGTGTTTGAGGCAAAGATGGAGGAGCAGCTCCATGACCTCGGCATGAAGCATGCCAGAATCACCATTTCCTTTGGGACACTTCGTGAAGGGGAACGCATTGAACAGCGTTTCTCGGCAAACGGTTATGACCAGGCTGAGATGATGTTTTGTGCAAACCTGGGACAGCCGCTCAAACCGCTGGCCAAAGTGGCATCCGGCGGCGAGCTGTCCAGAATCATGCTGGCACTCAAGAACCTTTCTGCGCAGAAACCCGGCATACCGCGCAGCATGGTATTCGATGAGATTGATACGGGCATCAGTGGCAGAATGGCTCAGGTCGTGGCTGAGAAGATGTCTGAAATCGGGGATCATCATCAGGTGATCTGCGTGTCCCATCTGCCGCAGATTGCGGCCATGGCAGATGAGCAGTTCCTGGTCCGCAAGTTCGATGAAAACGGTGCCACGCATACGGAGGTAACCAAGCTGACGCGTGAACAGCGGATTGCTGAACTGGCCAGAATGGTTGGAGGTGCAGATGTTGAGAGCGAGAGCAGCATGCGGCATGCCGGCCAGATGCTCAGTGATGCAGATGCACGCAAAGCTGTTCTCAGGGCAGCGGTGGATCATGAGAGCAAATAAAAAAGAAGCGCGGATGCGCTTCTTTTTGACTGTCGGATTATTGGGCAGATGCTTTGCGGATACAGATGCAGAGTGCGCCGTTGAGGGCGGTTGAGTCAATCTCGATGGGGAAATCAAAGGCATCTGCAAAAATCAGATTAAGGTTTGTGGCACCGACGGCAGCATCTACACCGTGCGGCGCATAGGATGCACCACTTGGACCGTGAGGTCTGCGCCAGATGATTTCTATGCCGTCGCCAAGCTGCAGCAGCGCATTGTAGAGCGTTGTGCTGACCTGGCAGGTGCCGCCACCGTAACCGGCAACCGTATCGCCGCCGACAAGCACGGGCGAGGGCATATACCCGCGATTGCGGCGGTATGGACCGGCAATCTCATTGAAATTGAACTGCTGACCGGGTTCATAGACATTGTTGATGTATGAACAGCCAACCCGGATGTTTTCCATTCGGCCGATGTTCAGCTCAGTCTGTTTGACGGAGTAAAATGTGGTGAAAACGGAAATGATATCGCCGTCCTGCGCATAGTCTATTGAAGGCGAGACGGGTTCAAGATCACACAGATCGCCAAGGTAGACATAGCCGACCAGACGGCGATATGGCACGATTGCCCATCCATCTTTGATCATCCAGAAAGAGAACCGGGATCCTTCCTTGATTTCGAAAACCACGTCGGATGCTTTGCTCGGGGATGAATACAGCGCAGTATTGACGGCAGTTCTGGCGACATATCGGTTCGGGATCACGCCATACGCAGGCGTCTCTGCCCCAATTTTTGTATCAACGTCAACAGTCTGGCGGATCAGGTAGTACACGCCGACATTTTCATTCCAGCAGTACAGCCATGTCTGATCGAAACCGAAAATATTGACAACGGACCGCTCGTTCAGGGTGCCGACCGGATCACTTTCGCGGTCCGGCTTGCTTCTCATGGCCAGGGAGGATTTGGTGATACCGGTATACAGTATTTTGGGCATGCCGTTTACGGCATTTTCCATAAAGTAATTGAAACAGAAATCATTGCCGGTATCGTCCGCAAATCCGGTCGAAAAAGCTGCCAGGAAAAGGCAGGCAACGATTAATAAGGATATTCTTTTCACGAAGGCCTCCGTAACCGGCTGATGTGCAGCCGGATTTCTGTTTGTTTGAAACGAGTTGCATTATATGCTCCTTTTTTTAAATTTGCAAGAGGCTATAGAAAAAGGAAGCGTGAGCGGCGCGCATGCAGGTCAGCACCCTGAGTTGTGAATTATCCTCTGTTTTTCCATGATCGCGCAGCCGGGCTGACTGCAAAAATGCAGCGTTCAAGCTGCATTTCAGGCTGTTCTGAAAATGAGTATAATCCGGCAATATGTAAAAAAATCAAAGAAAATGTTGAGTATTGACGTAGAATCATGTATAATGACAGATACTGAAGTTTCTGAAATGAGGTGTGTATATTGGACGACCGGGATAAATCTCAGGCTCCCAGGAGAAGAAGACGGTCATTGGAAAATGAACCGGTAAGGAGCCCGGAATCGAGCGGTATTGACAATATTCAGGCTGCTGCAAGACGGGATGTGTATGAGAGTCATAATCCTCCGCGCCCGTCGAATGTCCGCAGCTTTGAAGAAGATGACGATCGTTATGATTATGAGGAAAGAGAGGATCGCCATCGGAAAAAGAAGAAGGGACATACAGGTCTTCTGGTCGCTGTGATCGTCCTGCTCGTACTGGCAATGGCTGCTGTTGTTCTGGGCTGGATTGTTTTCCCAACGCAGAGGGAAGAGCTGATGTGGCGGATCTGGCCGACGCCGACGCCAACGGCATCCCCGACGCCGACACCGACGCCAACCCCGACGCCGACACCGACACCGAGTCCGACACCATCGCCGACTCCGACGCCGACGCCAACCCCGACGCCTACACCCACTCCGACACCAACGCCGACCCCGAGCCCGACGCCGACACTTACACCAAGCCCGACGCCGACGGCCGCTGTTGCGACTGAAAAGCCGTCAACAGCCCAGGCACAGAATATCCTTGATTTCATCAGGGGTGGTTCTACGAGCACGCAGAGTGGTATTACGACAACTGCCGTACCGACGATCAGGCCGACGGTGAAACCGACGCCGACACCTTCGCCGAGTCCGACACCGAGCCCGACGCCTACGCCGAGCCCCACGCCGACTCCGACGCCTACCCCGACGCCGACACCGACGCCCACGCCGACACCGACGCCTACCCCGACGCCGAGTCCGACACCAACGCCGAGCCCGACGCCTACCCCGACACCCACGCCGACACCGACGCCCACGCCGACGCCTACCCCGACACCGGTACCCTATCAGATTCTGTCGGCAGGCGCAGTGGAGAGCACGATGCCGGATAAGGTTCTCAAGACCAGCTTTGTCGGTGTTAACGGGACGCAGCAGGAAAGCTATTCCCGTATGGGCTTTGTCTCCATGGGCGACCCGAGCAAGTACTCAGAGATGAACGGTGTGTTGACCTTCCGCGGTGGTCCGCAGCGTCAGAACGCGTCTGCCACGGCTGCAAAGGTGGAGATGGGTGAGCTCCAGCTGCTTAAGACCATCCGTACGATGCGTCTTGATACCTTCACTGGCTTTGGCTTTGGATCTCAGCCAATCATTGTCAAGTGGTATAAGAATATCCGTGAGATGATGAACATCTCGGATAATTACCGCACGACAAGCGGTCTCAAGGAAGTCATTGTTCCGTCTGCCGACGGCAAGATCTACTTCTTTGATCTCGATACGATGAGCGCTACACGTCCGGCCATTACGGTTGAGGTGCCGATGTCTGTTACGGCCAGCGTAAACCCGTATGGCTATCCGCTGCTCTATGTTGGACAGTCTGCAGAAACAGTGGGTAATTACAAGGTCAATGCCGGACTGCGCGTTTACAGTCTGCTTGATCAGAAGATGCTGAGATTCATGACCAGTCTCAACACCATTGCTGAGGGCAAGACGCATGGCGTCAACTCCTCACCGATCGTAGAGACGACCTCGGATACGCTGATCTATTCCGATGCCAACGGAATGATCTACACGGTTGGCATGAATACACAGTTCGACCTCAAGAACGGGATCATTACGGTGAATCCGTCCGATGTGGAATACGGATACACGACGAAGCTGCAGAAGGCGACGCAGGGTATTCCAGCCAGCGTATCTGTGTATGGAAATTACATCTATTTCGGAGATCTGGCCGGATCTCTCCAGTGCCTGGATATGAACACGATGCAGTGTGTCTGGGCAAGGGATATGGGTGATTCCGTCCTGGCATCCATTGCGATTGAGGAAACAAGCGAGGGCGTGTTCCTGTATACCGGTACGGTGGTCAACAAGACGCAGAAGAGCCGGGTCCAGTCCCTGTTCAAGATCAATGCGCTGACAGGTGAGACTGTGTGGGAATACCAGACAACTGCCAAGGCCAAGTACTCAAGCAAGACCGCAAATCAGGGCATTTATGCCGGTCTGATGGCCTCCCCGATCATCGGTCAGGGTGATATTGATGACCTTGTGATCTTCAATGTCAACCGTCTT
>JAFSZW010000129.1 GCA_017458865.1 Clostridia bacterium | reverse complement strand
TTCTTTTGACGGGGGTATTTTACCATGGTCAAAGAAAGTCAGTCAATAGTAGAAATATCCGAATACACAATAAAATAACTGGAGAAAGTGCATAAAAAATAAAGCAGGCGAACCTGCTTGTTATTTGAGTGTATGATCAGAATAGCTTTTTGCCTGGGAGAAAATTCAGGAATAACGGGATTTTATGATCGGCACAGCATCTGTTTTTCTCATAAAGGGAATCAGTTTACAAGTGTCAGGAGGGATATAGGCACCTGATACTTCATATACCGGTGATTGGGGTTGTCCCGCTCATAATAGGTACCATTGGGACTGGGAACCATAACCCTCGCGGTTTTACCCAGGTAGGATACCGTTCCGGCAATCATCCGCCCCTCATAGGGGAAAGAGACCATGCTGCCTACAGTAATTCCGGTTTTTTCGGTGGTTTCGGAGGAACGGGTTGGCAGGTCGTGGGTGGATTTGGTATGCCCGAAAACGCCGTAAGCGAAGTACATGAAACGGTCTGAGTGACCGGTGTTCCCATAGAACGCGTTCTCTATGGCGTGGCAGAGTTCATGTTCAAATACGATCATGAACGCCAGCTGGGGCGTTGCGACTCTCAGCCCGTTCAGTTCAAACGGTCCCTCGCCCAAACGGAAGAGAAAGTCAGAGGACATGCGGATCTCTGCTGTTCTGGCTCTCAGTCCTGTCTGATAATGAAGGAACTTGCCCGCGGATTTGAGGAGCCTTGAGCTCATGGTCACGTCCATCCGGATGTAATACCGATGGAGCGTGCCGTTGAAGAACAGATCATCATAGAGGTCGTACATCTTCTGGAGGGTAGCCCGATAGATGGATTTGACCGGCGTTTTTGCAAATCCCGGATCCATCTCTAGCAGTGTGCGCAGAATGGTCTGGCGTTTGGATGCAATCACCGAGGGGCTGTTCGGTGTCGGGAATGAAAAGTTCGGCATGATTTGTTTTTTCCTTCAATTCGTGTGATCTGAAAAGGTGATCAGAGTGCAATCTCAACGCGAACGGCACGGCCCACAAAGTGGATATCAGCCACACTCATGGGATCGGCGCTCATCTCGCGGTCACCGCTCTGCAGAAGAATGCGGGTCTTGTCAAAGATTTTGATCTTGCGCAGCACACGGTGTGCGCCAAACTCAACCAGCATGATGGCACCATCGACAGGCAGCTGCTGGGGGAGAATCAGGACAAGGTCATCCTTTTCAATGCGAAACGCGCGCATGGAGTCGTCCGGTACCTTGAAATAGGCAACGCGGTCCGGATTGGCGCCCTCAATCTTGCCGTCCTGAATGGGCAGGAGGCGGCGGTCAATCTGAATCCAGCCGGCGTTCATCACCGGAACCGGCTTTAGGACGCTTGAAAGGGCATCCAGCCAGATGCCGCTCTGCTCCTCGGGAGATTTCTGCGGCGCGGGCTTTTCAGGCTTTGTCTCCTTTGCCTGACGGATGGCCTCGTTCTTCTGCGGTGCGATTGTCCCAAGATCGACAGTTGCGGCGATCTCATCCAATGAGAACTCGTTTTCGTGCTGGTCGCCAGTGCCAAGCTTTTTCAGAATCCGTCTGGCCTGATCATCCTGAATAATCCGCCGGCCTTCTTCGACGTCCTTGAGGTAATTCTCAGAAATGCCGCACTTTCTTGCAACCTGTTTGCGGGTCAGTTTCTGGCGCGTGCGTTCAAGCAGCAACAAATCTCCTAATCGGCTCATAGTATCCTCCATATAACAGTCATTGCGGATTATTGGCACACTGAAAAGCTGCAGGGCCTGTCCTGTTGCATCTCCGCGATGGTTCCTTTTGCGCATGAACCGGGCCAGAAACAGGGGTTCTGCCTGCGGTTCCGGAAGAGAGGATGCCGGTCAATCCAGCATCCTCTGAGAATATGAAACTGGTTTCTGTGCAGGGCCTGACAAGGCAGCGTTTCCGTGAGGAGAAATGCTGCGGGTCAGGGCTTATTATGATGATCTCAAGGGTGCTGCCAACTATGGCAAACTGCACAGCTTGTATCATTCATTATAGCACATGAACCGAGTATCGAGAAGATAAGCGCCGGATTATTTTTGAGGAGGCGCAATGGCTCCGTCTCTGTTTCTGAACAGATGGCAGATATTGACAGGGCAATATGTCCCTGACTGCAGGCTGATTTGAACATCAATTCTGCCCGGAGTGATTGAAATCCTTTGTCATCTGTGTTAAACTCTCACCGAAATCAGCCTAAATATGCTATTTTTCACAGAATGCGGATGCTCTCAAGCAGCTGAACCGGTACATCCGGATAGCCAAGAATGAGAGCGGGCAAAGTGCAGGCAGTGCCGAAAGAGGCTCAGGCCTGCAAAAAAAGGAGTTTGAATGAGAGCGGTATATGAACAGGCGCGCCTTGATCAGATCGACCAGGAACTGATGACGGCGCACGCGGAGATCACGGTGCGGCTGGATTCCGGGGACAGCGTCTATGTACAGGCGCACGACAACGGACTCGGGCGGTATTTTGTCTTATCAAGAGTCAGTTATTTTCAGCCTTCTCAGGTGGAGGAAGATGACGACGTGCTTGAGGAGTATTCGACTGGAACGGAAAAGACACAGGATAGGGCGAATCTTGATTTCATCGAGTTTCTGGATACCTGGAATGCGCAGCATGAGGAGATGGACGAGGCACCGTACATCGGCTCCACGTTTTCACCGTTCTTTCAGATGGGCGAGAACATGCTTGACCTGATGCTCGCCGATATGGAAGAGGAAGAGCAGCTGGGCTGATCAAGATCTCGAAGACCTGGTTTTCATTTGGGGTTTCCGGCACTGGCATTGTCTGATGATCAATGCCAGATGTGTCCGGTTTGATGTTTACAATTCTGTCCGGTGGATGCCGGACATTGCAGTGCCCTCATAATCTGGCGGAAAGAAGCGGTACCGACGGGTACCTTTTTTCGGATGAAACAGGCAGAGGATGCTGTGAAAGGGGTATAAGGGGAAATGGCAAAAACATATTCAGCCGAGTCGCTGAAGGTTCTTGAGGGACTGGATGCTGTCCGGATGCGTCCGGGCATGTATATTGGCTCGACGGGACGGAGCGGACTGCATCATCTGCTCTGGGAACTGGTGGACAACGCAATTGATGAGGTGGCAAACGGATTTGCCAGAAAGGTAACCGTCTGTCTGATGGAAGACGGCAGCGCATCCGTTGAGGATGACGGGCGGGGTGTGCCTGTCGACGTGCATCCCCAGCTGGGCATTACCGGCGTTGAGATGATCTATACCAAGCTGCATGCAGGCGGCAAGTTCGATCACCAGAACTACCAGTATTCCGGCGGACTGCACGGCGTTGGCGCCTCTGTCGTGAACGCGCTGTCCAAATGGATGGTCGTTGACAGCTGCACCGGTGGCGGACATTACCGGATGCGCTTTGAGAGCAATTATGATCCATCTGAAAAGAAAGTGGTATCCGGACGTCCGGTGACGCCGCTTGAGCGGGTTTCGGCGACACGCGCACATGGGACGAAAGTGACATTCATGCCGGATGACTCTGTGTTTGAGGAGGTCCGCTTCAACGGCGATACGGTGCGCAGGCACTTACGCGAACTGGCGTATCTAAACAAGGGCCTTGAGATCACGTTCAAGGATGAACGGGAAAGGGAACCGGAAAAGCGCAGCGTTACCTATCAGTATGAGGGCGGACTGGCGGATTATATCCAGTACATCAATGCGGACAAGACGCCGCTCTATCCGTCCATCATCCAATTGGAAGGCGTGCAGGACAATGTGAAGATCTGCCTGGCCATCCAGCATACGGACGACTACTCCGAGAGCATCTTCTCATACGTCAATAATATCCCGACGGCCGAGGGCGGAACGCATGAGATTGGCTTTAAGTCGGGGTATACCCGGGCGATGAACGACTATGCCCGGAAAACCGGCGTGCTCAAGGAAAAGGATACCAACCTGACGGGCGAGGATTACCGGGAGGGCATGACAGCCGTTCTTACAACCTTTGTCAGCAATCCGCAGTTTGAGGGACAGACGAAGGGCAAGCTCGGCAATACCGAGGTCAAGCCGGCCGTCGAGACCTTTGTCTATGACAAAATGACGCAGTTCCTTGAGAACCTCAATAATGGCGAGATTACATCGGCCATGCTGGATAAGGGCATGCGGGCCAGCCGCGTGCGTGAGGCAGCGCGCAAGGCCAAGGAAGTGGCCAGAGCGAAGAACCAGCTTGAGGCGGCGCCGCTGGTGGGCAAGCTGTCAAGCTGCACTGGACGGAAGGCCGAGGAAAATGAGATGTTCATCGTCGAGGGCGATTCTGCAGGCGGCTCCGCCAAGCAGGGACGCGACCGGCGTTTCCAGGCCATTTTGCCGATCCGCGGCAAGCCGCTGAATGTCGAAAAGAAGCGTCTTGACCAGGTGCTGGCCAATGATGAGTTCCGTTCCATCATTACGGCGCTCGGCACGGGCATCGGTGAGGACTTCAATATTAAGAACCTCAAGTATTACAAGGTCATCATCCTGTCGGATGCTGACCAGGACGGCGCGCACATCAGGGCAATCCTGCTGACCTTCTTCTACCGGTATATGCGTGAACTCATCACGGACGGGCATGTGTACATCGGCATGCCGCCGCTGTACCGGGTGGCCAAGGGCGACAACATCGTCTATGCGTACGATGACAAGGAGCTCAACAAGGTCACCAAGAAAATCGGCAAGGGCTATACGATTCAGCGCTACAAGGGCCTTGGCGAGATGGACCCGCCGCAGCTCTGGGAAACGACCATGAACCCCGCAAACCGTCAGCTGATGCAGGTGACGCTTGAGGATGTTGCGGAGGCGGAACGCCTTGTAACGGTCCTGATGGGCGACAAGGTCGAGCCGCGGCGTGAGTACATCACCGAGTATGCCGATTTCAACAAGGTGGATACATTCCTTGAGAGGGAGGGGAATAAATAGCGATGGCGAGAAAGAAAACACCGCAGACGCCCGCGGAAACCGCTCCTCAGCATGAGATCATCCAGAAACCCATGGATGAGGTCATGCACCTCTCCATGCTGCCCTACGCAGAGCATGTCATCTTGGAACGCGCACTGCCGCGGGTTGAGGACGGTCTCAAGCCGGTTCAGCGCCGCATCCTCTTTACGCTGCATGAACTGGGCGTAACGCCCGACAAGCCGCACAAAAAGTGCGCACGTATTGTCGGCGACTGCCTCGGTAAATACCATCCGCACGGTGACAGCTCCGTATATGATGCCATGGTCCGGATGGCGCAGCCCTACAGCCTGCGAGGCCTTCTGGTGGACGGCCACGGCAACTTCGGCTCAATCGACGGCGACTCACCGGCTGCCATGCGTTATACAGAGGCCCGGATGGCGCCGCTGGCGCTTGAAATGCTGCGGGATCTTGACAAGGATACCGTCAATTTCAGCTTTAACTTTGATGATACCCTGAAAGAGCCGGACACCCTGCCGTCCCGCTATCCGAACCTGCTGGTGAACGGCAGCTCCGGTATCGCGGTCGGCCTGGCAACCAACATCCCGCCGCACAATCTCAGGGAAGCAATAGATGCCACACTGCTTGTCCTCGACAAGCCGGAGGCTACGCTGGATGAGATCATGGCGGTGCTGCCTGCCCCGGACTTCCCGACGGGCGGCTGCCTGATCAACAACAGCGAAATCCGGACGGCCTATGAGACGGGACGCGGCAAGCTCACGCTGCGCTCGCGCGTCCATATTGAGGACGGTACGGCCGGGCGCAAGCTTATTGTCATTACTGAGGTGCCGTACGGCGTGCCGAAAGCGGGCATGCTCGAGAAGATCCTCAAGATCAGCGAGGAACGCAAGGCACAGCTCGCCGGCATCTATGATATCCGCGATGAGTCGGACCGTGAGGGCCTCAGGGCAGTCATTGAACTGCGCAAGGATGTGGAACCGGCCCAGATCCTGAGTGTGCTCTACAAGTATTCGGATCTGCAGATTACGTACGGCGTCAATATCGTCTGTATTGCCGAGGGACGTCCGATGCAGCTCGGCCTCAAGGCGGTCATTGAGTATTACATCAAGCACCAGGAGGATGTCATCCGCAGGCGGACGACATATGAACTGGAGCAGGCACGCGCGAGGGAGCATATCCTGGCGGGCCTCATGGTGGCGGTCAACAACCTGGATGAGGTCATCCGCCTCATCAGGGCCAGCAAGACGCCAAAGGAAGCCAAGACACAGCTCATGAGCCGGTTTGCGCTTGATGACATTCAGGCGCAGGCGATCCTTGACCTCAGGCTGCAGCGCCTGACCGGTCTTGAGCTTGAAACGCTCAAAAAGGAATACGAGGAAATCCTGCGAACAATCTCACGCCTTGAGGGCATCCTGAAGAGCGAGAAAAAGCTCAAGGGCGTCATTCGCAAGGAGCTTGAGGAGATCCGCGACAAGTATGCGGATGAACGCCGCACCTCTCTCATTGAGGACGACTCTGCGCAGATGCCGATACCGGATCTGCAGGCTGTGGCGGAGGAAACGGTCATCATCCGGTACCGTGACGGGCAGATGCGCCGCGTAGCCCCAAAGCTGGCGGAGCGCATCCTGCAGCAGCCGGATACAGCGGCGGATGTGCTGGATACCGTCATGACGATGACGGATGAGACGATCTATTTCTTTACGAATCTAGGCAACTGCTATTCCATGGATGTGCCGAAATTCCCGGAGACGACGAAGCCGAAGGAGCGCGGCGTGCAGCTCACGGGCCTTATTTCAGGCCTTGCGCAGAACGAGCGCTGTGTGGCGCTTTACTGCTTCAAGCCGTCTGATAAGGACAGCCAGCAGGATCTGCTGTTTTTGACTAAGGCCGGCACGCTCAAGCGGACATCCGTTTCTGAGTATGTTATCCGCCGCGCCCGGTTTACGGCGATCAAGCTGAAAGACGGGGATGAGGTATCTGGCGTTCTGCGCATCCCGTCCGATGATGTCGGCGATCTGCTCATCATCTCTTGCAGGGGATTTGCGCTCAGGATGCAGATCAGCTCTGTTCCGGTCAATGGCCGGACAACGGGCGGCGTCCGGGGCATGGCGCTTGAGACTGGCGATTCGGTGCTCACGTTTATGAAACCGGCAACCGGCTCGACGCTCTTTGTGATGACGGACCGCGGCTTTGGTAAGCGCATCCTCGCTGCGGATGTGGAGCGCATGAACCGCGGCAGCAAGGGCCCGAAGATCATGCCGATGACAAAGAACGGGGCAATTGGACAGGAAATCGCCTCTGCGTTTATCTGCGACGGCATGGAAAAGATTGCCATTACCCAGTTCCATGGCGCCAGGACGGAAATCAGCCTCTCCGAGGTAAGGGTTGAGCGCAGGATTGACAAGGGCACCATGCTCGTGCCTGTCCTGATGGATGATATTGTCGTCAGTGTGGAGGAAGCATGAATCTGAACGATCTCAACAAAGAACAGCGGGCGGCCGCCGAAACCCTTGAGGGGCCGCTCCTGGTCCTTGCCGGTGCAGGCTCTGGCAAGACGCGAATGCTGACTTACAGGATTGCCAATCTGATAAGCCATGGTGTGGCACCATATCACATAATGGCCATTACTTTCACCAACAAAGCGGCTGCCGAGATGCGGGATCGCGTATCGCAGCTGGTGGGTGGGGAGGAAGGCAAGCAGGTCTGGGTATCCACGTTCCATGCAGCGTGTGCGCGGATCCTCCGCCGGGATATTGAAAAGCTTGGTTACAAACGCAACTTTGCGATCTATGATGAAAGCGATCAGGATTCCGTGCTCAAGGATATTATGAATCGGATGAATATTGACACGGATCAGTTCCCGATCAAGTGGATCAAAACCAAAATCAGTCATGCCAAGGAAAAGCTGCTGACCCCGCAGGAATGGCTGGCTGAGGAGGGGGAGACGTACCTGGACGAAACAGTCTGCGAAATTTTCACGAAATATGAGGAGCGCCTCAAAGAGAACAATGCGCTCGATTTCAATGACCTCATCGTCCGTACGCTTGAACTGCTGACCATGCACCCGCCGGTTCTGCAGTACTATCATCATACGCTCAGGTATTTCCACGTGGATGAGTACCAGGATACGAACTATGCGCAGTATCAGCTGATCCGCCTGCTGAGCGAGGAGGAACGGAATCTGTGCGTCGTCGGCGACGATGACCAGTCCATTTATGCCTGGCGCGGCGCGGATATCCGCAACATCCTGAATTTCCAGTCGGACTTCCCCGAGGCGAAGGTCGTCAAGCTGGAGGAGAACTACCGCTCCACCGCGAACATTCTCGATGCCGCCAATCAGGTGATTGCCGGCAACGAGTCGCGCATGGACAAGTCGCTCTGGACCCGGCGTGAGGCAGGCGAGAAGATCACCTACGTTGAGGTGCCGGGTGAGCGCGAGGAAGCGATCTGGATCGCGAATACCATTGAGCGCCTTCATGCAGCCGGGACATCCTTCTCGGACATCACCATTCTGTATCGGACCAATGCGCAGTCAAGACCGCTTGAGGATATCTTCCCGAGCCGGGGCATCCCGTACCGGATTTACGGCGGACTCAAGTTCTATGACCGCAAGGAAATTAAGGATGCCACAGCCTATCTGAAACTGCTGCTCAACCCCACGGACGATGTGGCGCTCAGGCGGATTATCAATGTGCCGCGGCGAGCCATCGGCGAGGTCACCATCACTGCCCTGATGGACTATGCGGCATCAGAGGGCATTCCGGCCATGAGCGCGTGCATGAGTCTCCCGGATGATTTCAACAAACGGGCGAAAAAGAAGATTGAAGAATTCGCACAGCTCATGATGCGCATGACCATGGAGATGGAAAAACGCAGTACGGCGGATTTTGTCAAGTATGTGATTGAGGAGACCGGCATCCGTCAGGAGTACATCAATGAGGATTCAGATGATGCGAGGTCAAGGCTTGAAAACCTCGACCAGCTGGTCAACTCCGTCACGGAGTTCACCGAACATGCGCCAAACAGCACGCTGCTTGACTTCCTTGAGACGACGTCGCTTGAGTCCTCATTCGATACCATTGATGAGAATGCCGGGATTGTGACCATGATGACGCTTCACGGTGCAAAGGGTCTCGAGTTCCCGATCGTGTTCATGGCAGGCATGGATGAGAATACATTCCCGTCCTACCGGGCAATCCAGAATGACGATAATGTCGAGGAGGAGCGCAGACTCTGCTATGTCGGCATTACCAGGGCAAAGGACAAGCTCTACATGTCCCATGTCATGCGGCGCAGAAAGTGGACCGATTATGTGGATGTGGCCCCCTCAAGGTTCATTGAGGACATCCCGCCGCGGCTCATAGAGGAAGTATTTGCGACAGACGTGCAGGCCGGATTTGGACGAAATGGTCAGCGCGGATATGGACGGAACATGCTGGATGAGCTGAACTTTGAAAACGGCACTCAGTGGAAAACGACGATGCGCCAGGGCAGCATGGGCATGGCCGGCGGCTTTGGCGGCGGGAATGCCGTAAACATAAATGGACGCACTATCCCCGGTGTCCAGCGCGGATTTGGCGGCACACCGGCCGGTCAGCCTGGACAGGGCAAGACTGCAGCCGGTTTCGGCACCCAGGGCCAGCCCGCGGGCCAGACGAGAGTCAGTTCGGCGGCTGCCGGGTTTGGCAAGGTAAAGTATGCTGTCGGTGACAAGATCATGCACAGGAAGTTTGGCAGGGGACAGGTGACTGAGATCCGGCAATCGGATGGCAATGAACGGCTCATCATCCGGTTCGATAATGGCCAGGTCAAGGAACTGCAGACAGATATGGCCCCGATTGTCAAAATGGAGGAATAACAGATGGAAGAGCGCATGCAGGCACTCATTGACAGGCTCAATGAAGCGAATGTGTACTATTATGAAAAGAATGAGCCCATGATCTCGGACGATGAATGGGATGCCATGTATGCGGAGCTCCGGCAGCTGGAAGCTGAAACGGGCATCCGCCTGCCGGACTCACCCACGCGCCGGGTCGGTGCCAGGACGATGGAAGGGTTTGAGGAGCACAGGCATATTGCGCGTCTGTGGTCCATGGACAAAGCCCAGAGCGAGGATGAGGTCTTTGCCTGGGCGGAGCGCTGCGCTCGCCTTGGTCAGGACTTCACCAGCACGGTGCAGCATCCCATGTGTGTTGAGTATAAGCTGGATGGCCTGACGATCAACCTGACCTATGACAGGGGACGCCTGATCGGCGCTGCAACGCGCGGCGACGGCGTGACAGGCGAGGAAATCCTGGCTCAGGCCAACACCATTGAGAATATCCCGAAAACCATTCCGTTTGAGGGAAAGATGGAGGTCCAGGGCGAGTGCATTATGCGCCTCTCCGTCCTGAAAGCATACAATGAGACGGCGGATGAGCCGCTCAAAAATGCCCGGAACGGCGCTGCGGGCGCGCTGCGCAACCTGGATCCCGAGGTGACCCGCGCCCGGCATTTAAGCGCAATCTTTTACCAGGTGGACTACATAGAGGGCCGCACGTTTGCATCGCAAAGTGAAATGCTTGATTTCCTGCGTGCACAGGGACTTGAGGTGAGTCCGTTTGCGCGCGAGGCGGACAGCATTAAGGAAGCCATGGACATTGTCGGCGAGATTGAAAAGGCGAGAGATTCGCTGGATTTCCTCATCGATGGTGCGACCATCAAGCTGACGGACATGCGCCTTCGGGAAATCCTCGGCTTTACCGACAAGTTCCCGCGCTGGGCGATCGCCTACAAGTTTCCCGCGCAGGAGGTTGTGACGACACTCAAAAAGGTCACGTGGGAGGTTGGACGCACCGGCAAGCTGACGCCGCTGGCGCATCTTGAACCTGTGGATATCTGCGGCGTGACGGTGAAGCGGGCAACCCTCAACAATTACGGCGACATTTGTCGCAAGCATGTCCGCCTTGGCTGCAAGGTCTGGGTGCGGCGCTCCAATGATGTCATTCCGGAAATCATGGGTGCCCTCTGGGAGGACGATGGCCCGGCGCCGGAAACGGACATTGAAAAGCCGAGCATCTGCCCGGCCTGCGGCGAGCCGCTGACTGAGGTCGGTGCGCATCTGTTCTGCCGCAACCGCATCAGCTGCAAGCCTCAGACGGTTGCAAGGCTTGCGCACTTTGCGTCAAAGCCGGGCATGAACATCGAGACTTTTTCAACCAAGACCGCCGAGCTGTTTTACGACGCAGTCAATCTGCGCACGGCAGATCAGCTGTACACGCTCGGACGCGACCAGCTCGCCGGGCTCAAGGGATTCGGCGACAAGAAGATTGAGAAGCTCTTTGCTGAACTGGAAAAGAGCAAGCAGTGCGAACCGGAGGCGTTTCTGTTCGCCATCGGCATCCCGAACATCGGGAAGCGGACAGCGGTTGACCTCATGGCCCATTTCGGCACGTTCGATGCCCTGATGGACGCCACCACCGAGGAACTCGAGGAGCTGCCCAATGTGGGCAGCATTGTGGCCCAGTCCATAACGGACTTCTTTAAGGATGAGGAGAGTCACCGGCTGGTGCATGCCCTCCTTGCAGCGGGCGTCACGCCGAAATCGGCTGAAGCAGAGGCCGGCACGCGCTTTGCCGGGATGACCTTTGTCTTAACCGGCACGCTGCCCACCCTGACACGTGCTCAGGCGGAGGAGATGATCCGCCGCAACGGCGGCAAGACGGCAGGCTCGGTTTCAAAGAAGACGAGCATGGTGCTGGCCGGTGAGAGCGCAGGTTCCAAACTGACCAAAGCGGTTTCGCTCGGCGTTCCCGTCATTGACGAGGATGAGTTCCGCAGAATGCTGAGTGAACCCGGAGACGGAACGGAAACCGTCTGAGCGGCCCGAAAGAGACTGCCGCGCCAGTCCTGAACTGACAGGGGTGGCAAAGCGCGGCACACCTTTCTTCCTGACCGGCTGCATCCATCATTTTAGCGTTTTTGCAGCCGGATATGCAGCGGGAAAGAGACATTTTGACGTCAGATGCCTTCCCCGGACAAATGCTGTGACGTGATAACGAAGACACGTAGGAGACACACAATGAAGCATGAGGAAAGGCTCCTTGAAAAGTACAGGGGCATGCGCATAAGGTCTGACTACCAGGAGGAAGGATACACGGTACTCGACAAGTATAATGCTGATTTCAGCGTATGCTGCAGTGATGAGGAGATCATCATTCTCTGTCCGGAACCGGGGGAGGATGAGGATGTCGAGGCGTCTGTCCATCTCACGGACGGGCTGATCAGTGATATCGAGATAGAGCGGCTCAATCCGCACCGCTCAGACAAACTCAAACGGCATCTCGAGTGGATGCTCGGGGAGTTCCTTGATGCGGTTTGCGAGGCGGCGTCCTGAGGCAGCCGCATGGCTTGGGAAAAAAGTCGTTGAGACTTTTTGACCGACGTGATATAATCATACAAATTTTTTTAGGGGTGAGTTCTCTTGCACAGCATGACGGGATACGGGCGCAGTGTCGTATCAGCAGATGGCCGCGAGCTCAGTATCGAGATCAGGTCGGTCAATCACCGCTACCTGGATCTGACCGTCCGTTTGCCAAGAACGGTCGGGTTTATTGAAGATGATATCCGCAAGGGGATTGCGGAACGGCTCAGCCGGGGACACCTGGACATTCAGGTGCTCTATGAGAACCATCGGCAGGATGCGAAGCGGGTGTATCCCGATATCGCTTTGGCAAAGGCCTACAGGGATGCCATCGCCGAGATCGGTAAGGCGCTTGATGTGTCGGAGCATGATATGTTCCGGGAGATTGTCAGCATGCCGGACGTCCTCTGCATCGAGGAGGGCGAGGAGGATCAGGAGGCGGTCAGGACGCTGCTGAGGGCAGCGCTTGAGAGCGCGCTGAATCAGATTGTCGGGATGCGGCAGCTTGAGGGCGAACGCCTTTCCCGTGATCTTCTGCAGAAGGTGGACGGGCTTGAGGTGCTGGTTAACCAGATCGGCATGCGGGCACCGGCTGTTGTCGATGAGTACCGGACGAAACTGCACCGGCGCCTGACGGATCTGCTGAACGGCGAGATTGATGAGGCGCGTTTCCAGACGGAGGTTGCCATCTTCGCAGACAAGGCAGCCATTGATGAGGAACTGGTACGCCTTGGCAGTCATATCGCCCATATTCGGGAAATCGTGGCCGGGCCTGAAACCGCGGGCCGCAAGCTCGATTTCCTGGCACAGGAACTGAACCGCGAGGTCAATACCATCGGCTCAAAGGCATCTGATGGGGAAATCGCGTCTCTGGTGATTGCAGCCAAGGGCGAGATTGAGAAGATCCGTGAGCAGGTGCAGAACATTGAGTAACTGCCTGCGGCAGGACTTTGAATAAGAGGTTTATGCATTGGACAGCAAACTGATCAATATCGGTTACGGCAACTTTGTTGCAAGCGGACGCGTGATTGCCATCATCGGCCCGGAGTCTGCGCCGGTCAAGCGGATCATTCAGGAGGCGAGAGATGAGCGCCGGCTGATTGATGCCACCTGCGGCAGACGGACCAGGGCTGTGATTATATCTGACAGTGATCATATTATTCTATCGGCCATCCAGCCGGAGACGATTATGAGACGCTTCGACAGCCAGGAAGAAACGGTGACTGACGAGGAAGAAACGGAGGCTGGCGCTAATGAGTAAAGGTGTACTCTTTTTGCTCTCCGGGCCGTCCGGTGTCGGCAAAGGCACGGTAAAGGCTCATCTGTTTGAAGAATTCGAAAAGTGCCTCGTTTATTCCGTATCCGCGACAACCCGCTCCCCGCGGCAGGGTGAGACGGATGGTGTGGATTACTACTTTATTGACCGTGAGACATTCCTCAAATGGATAGATGAGGATGCGTTCCTTGAGCACGCGGAGTTCTCCGGGAACATGTACGGAACGCCCCGGAGCGCCGTGATGCGCCAGCTTGAGGCCGGCCATGATGTGTTCCTTGAGATCGAGGTGCAGGGTGCCCTTCAGGTGATGGAGAAGATGCCGGAATGCGTATCCATCTTCATTCTGCCGCCGTCCTTTGAGGTGCTTGAGCAGCGCCTGCGCGGACGGGGCACCGAGTCAGATGAGGTGGTGAACCGCCGGCTGGATCAGGCCAGGCGTGAACTGCCCATGGCGGACAGGTATATGTACCAGCTGGTCAATGATACCGTTGATGATACCTACGCAAAGCTCAGAGAACTCTATCTCAAACACTCATCTGTAGTGCACGAGATGTACAATGTCTGACCGGGTGTCCGGTCATTTCAGCCGCGGGCGGATTCCGCCGGCACTTCTGTGAAAGTAAGGAGGAGTTTCATATGTCTTTAACAGATCCCAGCATCGTTCAGCTGCTTTCCAAGGTCGACTGCCGTTATACTCTGGTGGTTGAGGTCAGCAAACGCGCCCGCCAGCTGGTGGACGGCGAACATCCCCTGGTAGATGCACGCGACCGCGAGACCATGCCGGTCAGCGTTGCTGTTGATGAAGTCAGCCGAGGCCTCATCGGCTACTCAAGGCCGATTGAGTTTGATCTGAAATAAGAAACAGGGCATTGTATGGATACAACGAGGAAACCGCATGTCGTGCTTGGTGTCACGGGCGGCATAGCGGCATACAAGGCCTGTGAGCTCTTAAGGCTCCTGCAGAAGGGCGGGGCAGAGGTTCAGGTCATCATGACCAGGAACGCCTGCGAGTTTGTGAACCCGCTCACGTTTGAGACGCTGTCGGGGTATCCGGCCATTACGGATACCTTTGACAGACCGGAACGCTGGTCGGTCGAGCACATTGCGCTGGCAAAGTGGGCCGACCTGTTTGTTATTGCGCCGGCGACAGCCAACATCATGGCAAAGATGGCATCCGGCATTGCGGACGACATGCTCTCAACGACAGTCCTGGCCACGCAGGCGCCCGTGCTCATCGCGCCGGCCATGAACAGCGGCATGTACCTGAATCCGGTCACGCAGCGGAACATGGACGATCTGCGGAGCCTTGGTGTGCATTTTGAGGATCCGTCCACGGGTTATCTGGCCTGCGGTGATACCGGCGTCGGGAAACTGGCACCGGTTGAGGCAATCGCGGAGCATTGCTTCAGGCTTTTGCACAGATGCGAGGATCTCGCAGGACTGCGCGTCCTTGTGACCGCCGGCCCCACGCGGGAGATGCTAGATCCGGTCCGCTACATCAGCAACCGTTCCTCCGGGAAGATGGGCTACGCCATTGCCGAGGCAGCGAGGGATCGCGGCGCCGAGGTAGTGCTCCTTTCAGGTCCGGTGAACCTGAGCACGCCGTCCGGCGTGACGCTTGTCCCGTTTACCAGCACGGAGGATCTGCTCCATGCGGTCCTTGAGAACGCCCCTGGCTGCGATGTGATCATCCAGGCGGCTGCGCCGGCCGATTACCGGCCTCAGGCGGTGGCGGAGCAGAAGATCAAGAAGCAGGGCGGCGAACCGTTCGTCCTGACGATGGTGGAAAACCCCGACGTGGCGGCAACCATTGGGCGGCAGAAGCAACCAGGACAGACGTTTGTCGGCTTTGCTGCTGAAACGGAAAAAGTGCTCGACCATGCTGCAGGCAAACTGCTCAAAAAGAATCTTGATCTCATCGTCGCCAATGATGTGACGGCGCCGGGGGCCGGGTTCGATGTGGATACCAATATTGTGACACTGATCAGCAAAGACGGTCAGCAGGCGCTGCCGCTGCAGTCAAAGCGCGCCGTGGCGGATGCGATCCTTGATGAGGTGCTCCGCCTGCGGGCATAGCAGATGAGCCTCTGGGGATTCCCGATCTGACCAGGGATGACCGTTTTGATCGTACTCATCTGGCTGAAACGAGGGGAAAAGCCGCGCAAAACAGCCGGAAAACAAGGTTTTACTTGACGAATATGAAGTGAATGCATATAATCAGCACATTCACAAATTTTAGGCGGATGCCGGGAAGGGAGGAAAGGAAATGCGCCTTTGGCAAAAGGGATGGCTCATCCTGGCCGCGTTTACGTTTCTTCTCATTCTGATCGGTGGCGCGGACCGGCTGATCGGGCACGAGGAAGTGCTGCCCGATGCCTGCACGGAAGTGCGGGAACTTGTGCCGGCGGTCACTACTGCTGCGCAGACGGCATCAGTCACAGAACGCGGAAACCGCTATGATTCCGAGCGGTTCCATCAGATCGACAGCATTATGGTGCCCCTGGGGTCCGTTCAGATCCGGACGGATGCCAACGGTACCGTGATTCGGGGGAGACGCAGCTATCTGCATCTCCGTTATCAGGCCTTTTCCTTATCGGACGGGTTTGTATGAGAAAGGGCAACCGCGTCCAACAAAATAAAGAAAAGGAATGATTCTTATGGCGAGTAATAAAAAGCGCAATACGCGCACTGGCTCTCTGATTTCCCTGATTGTCATTCTGCTGATCATCTGCATCGGTGCCTTCCTGGGCCTGAACGGATTCGGCAAGGGGACAATGATCAACTACCTGAAGCCCTGGGGCGAGGCCATCAGTCTGGGTCTTGACCTGCGTGGCGGTGTCTATACCGTTTATCAGGCAGATGATCCGACGGTAGAGAACTTCGACGACAAGATGAGCTCCACGGTCAATATCCTCATCAGCCGTCTGACGCGGCAGGGATTCACCGAGGCGACCGTCACCCGTCAGGGCAATGACCGCATCCGTGTCGAGATCCCGAACGTTTCCGACCCGAACCAGATCCTTTCCATCATCGGCACACCGGCACTCCTCCAGTTTGTGGATGAGAACGGCACCGTGCTCATGGAAGGTTCCATGGTGCAGAACGCTGTTGCCGCTCAGGATGAGAACGGCCAGCCCTGCGTATCCTTTGAGCTGACTGACGAGGGCGCGAAGATCTTCGCTGAGGCGACTGCAAACAACCTCGGCAAGACGATCTCCATCACGCTCGACGGCGAGACCATCTCTGCCCCGCGCGTCAATTCCGTCATCGCCGGCGGCCGCGGCGAAATCACCGGCAACTTTACGGCTGATGAAGCCCGCCAGCTTTCTACCCTGATCCTTTCCGGCTCTCTGCCACTCAACCTGAGCCAGCTTGAGGTCAGCGCCATCAGCGCGACGCTGGGCGTTGAGGCCCTTGAGCGTGCCGTCAAGGCAGGTCTCATCGGCGTTATCCTGGTCATGCTCTTCATGCTGCTGCGTTACCGCATCATGGGCGTTGTTGCCGATATCGCGCTGATGCTGTACATCATGATCGTCATTCTCCTGCTGGCGCTCACCGGCGCACAGCTCACGCTGCCTGGTGTTGCGGGTATCATTCTCGGCATCGGCATGGCAGTTGATGCCAACGTCGTTATCTTTGAGCGCATCAAGGAAGAACTGCGCATTGGCCGTCCGCTGGACTCCTCCATTTCCAAGGGCTTTGATCGTGCCCTGACAGCCATCATTGACGCTAACGTGACCACCGTTATCGCAGCCATCGTGCTGTATGCGTTCGGCACCGGCTCCGTCCGCGGCTTCGCGCTTACGCTGGGAATCGGCGTTGTGACCTCCATGTTCACCGCCATTTTCATCACGCACAAGCTGCTGAACATCTTTGTCGGCCTTGGCGTCAACAATGAGAAGCTTTACATCGGGTAATCGGAGGGGATAGAAATGAACATTGAAATTAAGAACCGCATGACGCCCTGTGCCTGCGTTTCGCTGGCCATCATGGTGATTGCGCTCATTATGACCCTGACCGGTCATGGCCTGAATCTGGGCGTTGATTTCACAGGCGGCACGCTCATGACCTACAACATGGGCAAGGATTTTGATACCAGCGATATCTCTGAGGTTTTGAATGCAAACGGCATCGCAGATGCCCAGATTGCAAAAGTCGGACAGGACAACGAGGTCCAGATCCGCATCAGCGACAAGGAAAACACGGATGCCCTGCGCTCCGAGCTTGAAAGCAAGCTGAGCGAAAAGTATCCGGACATCCAGTATGTGGATATTTCCCGCGTCGGCGCCGTTGCCGGCCGTGACCTGATCAATAACGCGATCAAGAGCGTGACAGTTGCGTCCATTCTCATGCTGCTGTACATCGCCATCCGTTTTGACTTCTTCTCCGGTCTGGCTGCCATCATCGGCCTGCTGCACGACGTGCTCATTATGCTCTCGATTTCCGTCATTCTGCGCGGATTCATGCGCGTTGAGACGACCTACATCGCAGCGCTGCTGACCATTGTCGGTTATTCCATCAACAACACCATTATCATCTTTGACCGGATTCGTGAGAATTCCCATAAGCCGCAGCTCCACAGCATGAAGCGGGATGAGATTGTCAACCTGTCCGTCAAGGAATCTCTGAGCCGTACGCTGAACACGACGGCGACCACGCTCATTACCGTCGTGGTGCTCTACATCCTGGGCGTTGATTCCATCAAGCTCTTCGCACTGCCCCTGATCATCGGTATCGTTGCCGGTACCTATTCGGCAAACCTGATCAATGGATATGTATGGGCTGTTCTCAAGGACGCATACGAGATGCGCAAAAAGAACAAGGCCAGGGTCAAAGCATAAGTACCAAGGGCGGGCTTAGCCCGCCCTTGTCTGGTTTCAAAACAGGAGAATTTGTGGCGAAGAATCCGCCGGATGGATTCCTGGCCACAGGTTCTGAAATAGAATGTAGACCGGATTCTAAAGATCATAGGAGGATTTATGCAGCAATTTCTGCCCAAGTCAAATCAGGCGGTCCAGTTACCGCCGGAGATTGCCGCAATGGAACAGCCGCGGAAGCTGCTTGAGCTTCTGTACGAACGAGGATGGGACACCAGGGAAAAGATTGAGAACTATCTGCACCCTGAACAGGTGGAACTGTATGACCCGTTCCTCATGCAGGATATGGACAAGGCTGTGGCAGTGATCAGGGACGCCATGGAAAAGGGCGAGCATATCACTGTCTTTGGCGATTATGATGTGGACGGCGTGACGGCAACAGCCATCATGACGACCTGGCTGCGCAAGCAGCATGCCCAGGTGGACTATTACATCCCGGACCGGCACGGTGAGGGGTATGGGCTCAATATGAAGGCGGTTGAACAGATTGCCGAAAAGTCCAAACTCCTGATTACCGTTGACTGCGGCATTACAAGCGTAGCGGAGATTGACAGGGCCCGGGAGCTCGGGATGCGTGTCATCGTGACGGACCACCATCAGGTGGGGGAACGCATCCCGGACTGTGAGGCGGTGCTTGATCCGCTCCTTGGGCATTATCCGTTCCCACGTCTTTGCGGTGCCGGCGTTGCGTTCAAGCTGCTCCTGGCACTTGGCGGAAAAGAGGCGATCGACGGACTCTGGGATCTTGCGGCGCTCGCGACCGTTGCGGATATTGTGCCGCTTGTCGATGAGAACCGCGTGATCGTCACCAACGGTCTGCGCGCCATGGCACAGACGAAACGGCCGGGTCTTCGGGCACTGTTTGAGGTGGCCAAGATTACGGGTGCGCCCACATCCGGCGACATTGCCTACAAACTGGCGCCGCGCATCAATGCGGGCGGCCGGCTTGCACTGGCCAGCCAGAGCGTTGAGCTGCTTACGACCAGGAATCCGGAACGCGCCAAACAGATCGCCGAGGAGCTGGATGTCTACAACGAGAAGCGGAAAGACCTTGAAATGGGCATTTTCGCTGAGGCACTCCGCTATGTCGAGGCTCATGTCGATTTCATGAATGACAGGATCGTGGTCGTCTGCGGCGATAAGTGGGAGCAGGGCGTTGTCGGTCTTGTCGCGTCCCGTCTGGTGGAGCGGTATCACTGGCCGGCGATCGTCTTCTCAAAGGGCGAGGATGGCGTCTGCGTCGGCTCTGCCCGTTCCATTCCGGGCATCAATATCCACGAGGTGCTCTTTAAGTGCCAGGATCTGTTCATGCGGTTCGGCGGACATGCTCAGGCGGCAGGTCTGACGATTAAGTGGGAAAACATTCCCGAGATGATCAGCCGGGTCAACCGCATCATCCTCGAGACGGTTGACAAAAAGGTCTATATTCCTGTTCAGGAATACGATCTTGAGGTTGTGCCGGAGGAACTGACGGAATCGTTCGTGACGGCATTTGAGGTCATGCAGCCGGTCGGCTACGGCAATACGGCGCCGGTATTCTGCCTTTCGGCTCAGCCGGTATCTGACGTCCGGTGCCTTGGCAAGGATAACTTCCATCTCAGGATGAATGTGGGTGAGGAGGGACACCGGTTCCTCGCTATCTGGTTCAGAAAGGGCAGCATGGTCAATGAGATCCCGAAGAATGCGGATATCATTGCCAGTCTGTACATCAATGAATGGCACGGGCTCAGGTCCCTTCAGTGCGAGGTCAGTGCACTGAGGCCGACCATGCCGCAGCGCCACTTTATGGATTACTGCCAGATGCGCATGACGGAGATGGATGGAAAGCTCCTTCGCTATCTGGTCAGTGAGCTCACGACATCATCGGGAACGGAACTGTACCGGGAGATGGATATGGAATCCCTGGTCACCGAGTTCAACCCGATCCTGAAAGACGAGATTCAGGGAACTCTGATCGTCTTCCATACGCTGCAGGGGCTCAAGACCTATACGGTGCAGCTTGCACGGCTCCTGATGGGCGCGGATGCGGACTTTGCGTTTATGAACCTTGAGGATGCCCGCGGGTTCAATACCGTGGTCATGACGCCCGACTGGGCGGAGATCC
>JAFSZW010000128.1 GCA_017458865.1 Clostridia bacterium | reverse complement strand
TACCTTAACTTCATGGGTAATGAGTTCGGCCATCCCGAATGGATCGATTTCCCGCGCGAGGGCAATGGCTGGAGCTATCATCATGCGCGGCGTCAGTGGTCCCTTGCAGACAATCCGGACCTCAAGTACGTCTACCTGGGCGACTTTGACAAGGCCATGATCAGCCTGGTCAGGAAGTACCACGTCCTTGAGGGCGGTATGGCCAACTGCCTGCGGCAGCACGAGGAGGATCAGCTGCTGGTCTATGAGCGGATGGGATGCATTTTCGTATTCAATTTCCATCCGACAAAGACGCAGAACCCGATGTTCATCCCGGTTCCGGAGAAGTCGGACTATCGCGTAATCCTTTCGTCCGATGCGAAGGAATTTGGCGGATTTGAGAACATCGACACCAGCGTGATTTACCATCCGTGGTCCCACGATGATCAGATGGGCGATGGTATCCTGTTCTACATGCCGCCCAGAACCTGTGTGGTTCTCCGTCCCTGCACGCCGTACGGCGTAACGCGCTGACCGGCGATATGTGCTCTATCAACCTGCACCGCACTGCCGGTCTGTCCTTTACCTGAACCCGTGACTCTTTGACGTCTTTTATGTGCCTTAAGTCTTTCGGCTATATGTGCGTGTCAGGCACGGGATACAGGTTTCAATAACGATAAATGCCGTAATTGCGCATGTGCACTGCAAAAATCATAGGTATTTTGCATCTGCACTGGCAAAAACGGCATTTATCTTTTTGATGAGCTCCAAGCACCTTTGTATTTTGCGGCGATAAGGAGCGACGCGGTAATGGAGCGATTATTGACTGAACAACTAAACCAGTGGCGTCAAAACCCCAGGCGAAAACCGCTTGTTCTGAAAGGCGTTCGCCATTGCGGGAAAACCTGGCTGTTGAAGGCATTCGGAGAACAGCATTATCCGGACGTTGCCGTTTTCAATTTCGAGGAGAATCCCGGCCTCTGCAGGATTTTTGAACAGGATCTCTGCGTAAAACGTATCCTGCTGGAACTGGGCATCACCCGCGGAAAAGCGATTCAGCCCGGGGATACGCTGATCATCCTGGATGAGATCCAGGCCTGTGGCAAGGCGCTGACAGCCCTGAAATACTTCAATGAGAATGCTCCAGAATACCATATCGCCTGTACCGCTTCTCTTCTTTGGATCGCGCCGCATGAGAACCAGTCTTTTCCTGTTGGGAAAGTGGATTTCCTGACGCTCTATCCCATGTCCTTTGAAGAGTTCCTGATTGTCATGGACCAGAGAATGCTGACCGGTTACCTGGCATCCCTGGAGCTCGGACAGAATATCTCAGAGCCGATTGCCAGTCAGCTTACCAGCTATCTGCGCCAGTATTTTATGATTGGCGGTATGCCGGAGGTTGTCAGGACGTGGAAAGAAACACAGGACCTGACAAAAGCAGAAAGCGTTCAGCAGGCCATCGTTTCCAGCTATGAACTGGATTTCGCCAGGTATGCGCCACATACTGAGTTCCCGAAACTGAGTGCTGTCTGGGCTTCTATTCCGCAGCAACTATCCAAGCCGAATAATAAGTTTATCTTCAGCCATGTGAAAAAAGGCTGGAGGGCGAAGGATCTGGCAAACGCACTGGAATGGCTGATCCGTGCCGGTCTTTTGCACAGGGTCTGTATGATTGAAAAACCTTATATTCCTCTCTCGGCTTATGCGGATGTGTCTTCATTCAAGCTGTATCTTTGTGATATCGGCCTGCTCCGGAAACTGGCCGGCGTTCCGGCAGAGGCGATATTTAGTTCCTCAGATCTGTACAAAGAATTCCGTGATGCCATGACAGAAAACTATGTCCTGACTGAGTTGCTAAAGACATCAGCGGACACGGTGTATTACTGGACCTCCGGAAATATGGCAGAAGTTGACTTTGTCGTGCAGCAGGGCGTGGAAATCGTACCGATTGAGGTAAAGTCAGAGAATAGCGTCAAAATCAGATCTCTGGCAGAATACCGGAAAAAGTATAACCAAGCCTATGCGGTGAGAACATCCATGGTACCAGAATTAATCAATGCCACACTGCTGAATATCCCGCTGTTTATGATCCATTCATTACCCAGGTGGGTAACAGAACAGCATGACTGGATTGAAGGATGGCTCTAATTACAGGAAATTGATATCCAAAACTGTTGAGCCTGTACCATGCCCTGATCGC
>JAFSZW010000127.1 GCA_017458865.1 Clostridia bacterium | reverse complement strand
TTCCTCTTTCCGGCATTCGACAGAACGGACAGAAGATCAACTATTATGATTTTCTTTATGCTGGTAAGAATCAGGACTGCAACACGGCGCTCAAAAGAATCCTGCCTCGGATCGATATGCAGAAGATCGACTTAATGATTGATGAAACGCCATTTATCTCCGATCTGCAAAAGCGATTCTATAAGACAATGGTTGCGGAACGGAAAGAAAAGATATTGGATCGGTCTTTGCAGAGAATCAGGAAAAAGGAAAGAAGCATTGCAAGATAATCAGATGGAGGCACGATGGATACCATACGGCCCATACGGGGAAGAAGAAGAACGGCGGGACGACCGATATATGGATTATGATAAATATCGCTGGATTAGGAAGACAGAGACTTGGTTAAAGATAATTCGGCTTTATTTCACGACTAGATTACAAAAATCTCCGTTTTTAGGGTGATTTCACAACTGTGAAGGGGTATACGCTGGAGAGATTGGACACATAAGCGCAGAAGCCGCGGGCACAGAAGCTGTCAGCGGTTTTTTGTGCGCAGCGTTACCCTTTATTAATATGGTAGTCCTTATGACACAAGGCTTGGCGCAGCTTTTGGGCGTAGGGAACGGATTATCCATCACCCATTTAGGCAAAAGGAGTAACGTAGTCCATATCCCAGGAAGAAGCAGTCATGTATTTCATGGCTGTTTTTTGTATGTTCGAAAAAAGCACATCGTACTTTTTGTCATTCGTAGACAGCATCTCATAAGAAATGAGCTTTGACATAGTCGTCTTGTCGATGACGGCGAGCAGCTTTCGACTGTTTTCTTGCAGATTCCAACCAAACGTCTTCCGTATCATCATCCCGTCTCAGATGCAATCATCATCACAATCAACTGGCAAGCGTGATATACACGATGTTCATTTTGTAGGCGTAACTATAAGAAATGGATCCATTTTCCCAGGCAGTGACACTATCCGATATGGATGCAGGAAGTGCTCTCTGTTGTCCGAGACTGCGAATGAAAAGCTCGGCCTTCTCCTCTTTTTCTCTCAAGGTGATGTGAATGTGATTGGAGGTCTCAAGCATATCAGACACCAGTTCTCTCGCGCAGCTCATCACAGCATCCGTTTTGCCCGGTTCCAAAAGGATGCTCCGAAGCGGTTCTCTCAGCCTCTCTATCGTAGATGTCCTGTCCGTTCCGTCTCCGGATAGTTCAAATTCAAGCAGTGTGGTTCCTGCGTAGAATTCGTCCGGCAGTAGCAGCAGACGGTCAGTATTTCTGCCTGTTTTCGCGGCGATAAACAGCACCAGCGGGATCAGCAGAATCAGACCGATCACCTGATTGCCGGTGATTGCCAGCCAGATTCCGTCCTTCCCGAGAACCGGGATCAAAGCCGCCATCATGAGGACATACAGGCAGGAATCCGGGACGGTAGCAAACGCTATAGACAGGTTGAAGTGCTTCGTAGCCTCATAGTACAGCGTAAACATGTACACTGTGTGCATCGCCGGGGTAAAGACCATACAAAGCAGTACCCCTCTTGATATATCCGGTGTCAATGCCATCCCGCATAAAGCCGAAAGCAGCGGTGACGACACATAGAACAATACTGCCCAGACAACAGATAGTGCCGCACCTATCGCCCATCCATGTTGCCATACCTTCTTTATGCTCTTTACATCATGTGCCTCATAGAAGACGCCAAACAGCGGTTCTGCCGCAATCGCTGCCCCTTTTATGGTCCCGGATGCAAAGTAAGAGATGTTGCAGACGACCTCTGTCACGGGGAGGATCATCTTATTGCCGGGGAAACCTGACAGGATCAGATTGTTCTGGATCACCATTACGATGCTTTCTGCAAAATAGTCTGCCGCTGCCGGAAAACCGCATCGAATGGTTTCAAGGATCTCTTTGGGGCGAAGGATCAACGGACGGTACTTAAGATCGACCTTCAAGTGACGCAGCAGGATGATCCCCCCGATAAATTCCATAAGCCCACCGGCTGAGGTCCCGATGCCAAGTCCTGCCAGTTTCATATCCGCCGGAAAGACCGATATGCACAGGATGGAAACGGTCAGATTGACTGTCACGTTGATCGCATTCAGCGACGCACGGGCGGTCTGGAAACCCAGGACGTTCATGATCTCCTGCAAAATCTTCCCCAGGGCGGTAAAAAACACGATCGGTGCGCAAAAACCGAGGTAGATCACCGCATAGTGCCGGACAGCGGCGTCCACCATATCACCGCCGCAAACAAGAACGATTCCCTCCGCAAAGGCGAAAATCAGAATGGCAAAGGCAAGGCCGCAAAGTCCAACGAGTGTCGCGCCTCCGCTAAATGCTCTGCGAAAGTCCAGATCATCCGCGCGGCCCTTTGCCCAGATCATTCTCAGTCCGCAGCCATGGACCAGCGCATAGATCGCCGATGAAAAAACACCATATCCCGGGACCCCCAGTGCCACGGCCGCGATACCATCCGCCCCAAGGTTCCATCCCGCGATAATGCTGTCGAGCATCAGCATAACATTGAAAAGCAATCCGTACAATACCGCGCCCGGATAGTTCAATAGAATGTTTTTCCTGATTACGCTGCCTGTTGATTGCTTTTCCATAAAATGAACTCCATCTGTCTTTGCCGCCTGTCGGCCTTTTGCATCATGATGTGACGGCGTTTCTGCCAATTGTTTGAATGGGTCAGGTGCAGGCGATACGAAATACCGCTGTGAGGAGGATGCAATTCATTTCCTCATCGCCGACCATATGCCTTTAGGGCACTCCGCGGAAACAGAAATATACCCCGGCGTTGCGCATGCCGGCAGATTGTTCGTGCCGCTGATCAGGATGGTTCCCTTATGGCCCCCGTTATGGCACGGGCACCATTGACTGGCGTGCTGCCCGGAATATGTGGTGCTCAGTTCCACAGATAAAAACTGCCTTGCCGCGGCATCAGACAGATTTCAATTGGCGTCGCGCTGCATACGCTCTGTGGCAGATGCCGCCGTATCTGTGACCTCGGAAACAACCGTTTCCGTGTGACTGGCATTCCGCGAACAAACGAGGGTGTGCCAGGTCGTCCGGCTCCACCCACGTACCAAATTCTGTGATTAACCCTCTTTCCGCAAACCACGATATCATACCACAAATCAGCAGGGTTTGTAATGGAGAAATTGAAATCCGTGCCACATCAGTAAGGCAGGCAGCAATCCGGTCACACTCAAAAATGGACAGGTGATGAGAGATAAAGCGTTTCAAGAATGCAGATATACTGACTGCACAGGCAGTTTACATGATCATGACCTTTCCGGCATCTGCATCAACCAGAACGGTATCCCCGTCGTGAATCTTTTGCGTGGCAACGCCGGTGGCAAGAACAGCAGGAATCTGATATTCCCTTGCGACGATAGCCGCATGGCTGAGCGTTCCGCCGGTATCGACGACGACACCCGCTGCGAGCGTGAAGAGCGGTGTCCATTCCGGATCGGTATAGGGACAGACGAGGATGTCTCCCTGAGACAGTTTGGAAAACTCATCCGGGGTTCTCACGATGCAGGCCTTGCCGGTCACCTTCCCGCAACTGCCGCAGACCCCGGTGATGTCCGGGCTGCCGGTATCAAGCATGATGCTGATGCTCCTGCTCCAGTAGGCCTCTGCCAGCGGGCGCTTTGCTTTGCGCCTTTCGATTCGTGCAGAGACGGTATCGTCCACAGCGCCGGATTTGCAGACAGAAAGCAGTTCATCTGCAAACAGATACAGGAGGTCATCATAGCTGATGCTGAGCATGGCGGACAGATCGCGGAGCCGCTTTCTGCACAGTGCAAACTCAGATTCCCAGAGATACTGTGTCGCCTCGCGGATGGTGTGGTAATGACGGACAGCGAGAACCTTTCGTTCAAAGCGTGCATACCTCCGGCTGCCGATTGCATGCCGGGCACGGTCCATGAGCTCGCTGAACCTGCGCTGTCCCTCCTGCAGGTCCGGTACGGCGGCAGGAGCGCCCCTCAGAATGGTCCTGAGCGAATGGAGGAACCGGTCTGGATCATCGTTCCAGGACTTCGAAACAAAGCAGTAGCAGTTGAAATCTGAGCGGTTTCCGTACGCTTCCATAAAGGCATCCAGCTGCGCTTTCAGCGCAGGATGCCGGGAAAGGATCTCGGCGTAGGGGAGCGTCATCACATCCTGCAGCTGAACGGGATCTTTTCGGATGCTGTCTGCCAGCCCGGTCATCCACCTGTTGATGTCCGCTGTTACATAGGACAGTCCTTCTAGCAGGTCAAAAGAATTGAGTCCCTGGCCAAGCTTTGCAAGCGTCCTGTTCAGGCCGATGTTCTCAAGCACCTGAGGGAAGATGGCATACCGGAAACGCGCGTAGGCGGTTCTTGAAATCAGGGCGCGCATCCGCGCAAGACTTTCGCCAAGCGCCTGTACGGTGGCAGGCTGTGTGTGACATTCCGCCTCGTATGCAGCCTGGCAGGCGTTCAGTTCATCTGTGGACATTTGGATATTGAACGAGTCATCACAGAGCTGACGCAGGAGATGCGGAATCCGGTAAATCTTGAGGGTTGGCCTCATGCCGCCAAAGGCGAAAGATGAAATGCCGTCATCATCTATGGGCGTCATCTCGTTCATCAGGATGCCGGCCTCACCGATGAGCCGCTGTTTCTGCTGGCCGACGGTGTCACCAAAGTCATGGTCAAGCGGGAAATAGGGCTTTGGGAGCTTTTCAAGGTTAAACAGTACGTTTTCGCGCATCCGCCCGTCTGCCGGTCGGACAGGCGGGAGCGAGGCAAAATCCTGATCTGTAAACCGGCTATTGTGCGCATCTGTCAGCGTTGTGATCTGCCTTGCCTGCAGAATGTAGACCTGCCCGTCCCGGATGGCCCATTCGATGTCCATGGGATGGCCGTAATGCTGCTCAATCCGGATGCCCAGATTGACCAGCTGCCTTAGTGACCGGTCATCAAGCACAGGCCGTTCCCGGTCATTGCTGCTGACGGGCACGGTGACCGTTCCGGTTTCTGCATAGACGATCTTGGATGCCTTGCTGCCGATGATGGTCTTTACAGCCGTTCCGTCCCGGGTGCAGATATACTCATCCGGACTGACAATGCCGGACACGACAGCCTCGCCGAGTCCGTATGCAGCATTGATCGTAATATGGTCCGTGCCATCTGCCGGATTTCTGGTGAACAGCACGCCGGCAGATTCGCTCTCGATCATCTGCTGGATAACGACGGCCAGGGAAACCGGCCTCTCGCCGTATCCGGATGCGCTGCGGTAATGAATGGCCCGGGTACCCCACAAAGAGGCATAACAGGCGCGTATCTTTTCAAGCAGCATGTCCAAAGATACGACATTCAGATAGGTTTCCTGCTGTCCTGCGAAGCTGGCATCTTCAAGATCTTCAGCCGTTGCGGAGCTCCTGACGGCCACCCGGCTTGCATCACCCAGCGATCTGTAAAATGCCCGGACCTCTGCAGCAACTGCATCCGGCAGATGCCCCTTAAGGATCCGGCTGCGGATTTCCTCCGATGCGGCTTTTTCAGATGCGCTTCTTTTGAGGATGTCGGCAGGATCTATCTGGTTCTCCCGGATAAACAGATCATATGCAGCTGCACAAAGCACGGCACCAGATGGCACGGGAATGCCGGCAGAAACCATTTCGCCCAGATTGGCTCCCTTGCCGCCTGCGGACGGGATATCTGTCCTGCGGATTTCATGAAATGGAATGATGTATGCCATACCGGTTTCCTCCTTGAAATTCATCTTTGAAAGTCCTGGTTCCAATGATCAGGGAAATCACGAGCGCACACAGGCTTGCGGCAGGTCTGCACCAGATCATTCCGGCATAACCGGAAAGCAGCGGCAGGCAGAGAGAAAGCGGGATCATGAGCAGGCCTTCCAGCGTCGTAATGAGCGTTGCCCGGCCGAACTTCCGGATGTTCTGCATGAACATGCCAATGAGGATATAGTACCCCATGAAGGGCAGCGGAAAGGCAAATGCGTGCAGGAAATCCGTGGTTGTCCGGACCACAGATGCATCAGATGAGAATGCCCGGGCGATCCCCTCGCCAAAGCAGGCGAATACACAGGCAACAATGATCAGGAAAATGGTCATCGTGGTGAGTGTGAGTCTGAATGCCTGCCGGATCCGCTGCCGGTTTCCGGCACCGTGGTTTACCAGACAGACCGGCTGAAAACCCTGTCCAAAGCCGATGACAAGCGCATATCCTGTGCTGAGAAGCCGGAGCGCTATGGTCATCCCGGCAATGACAGGCTCACCAAACCGGCCTGCTGCAAGGTTCATGAAAATCCCGGAAAGACTGCTGATTCCCTGACGGCAGAAATTGGGCATTCCGCCTGCAAGCATTTCCCGGACAAGCGCGAAATCCGGTTTCTGCCAGCTCAGGCAGACCGGTACATTTCCATTCCGGTGTGTCAGATGGAACAGAATCAGCGCACCGGATAACTGCCCGATCAGGCTGGCAACTGCGGCGCCGGCAACCCCCATCCCGAAAACAAGGATAAACAGCGGATCCAGGACCATATTGAGAAACATGCCTGACAGGAGCCCGACCATGCTGTCCCTTGCGCTGCCCTGGAGCCGCAGCTGGTTATACAGCGTGTTTGAGATCAGCATAACCGGCACGCTTGTAAGGGTAATTCGCAGATAGGGGATAACCGCCTCGAGCAGGGCAATACTTGCGCCTGCGCCCAGGAGCACGGCAAGCGGTTTCACAAAGAGCAGACCCGGAATGGCAAGCAGGAGGCCGGCCATCCAGGCCACATTGAAAGCGACAGCGGCCATTTGTGCGGCGTTTGCCGGCGAATTCTTTCCCAGCTGGCTTGAAATGTAGTTCCCGGAGCCGTAACCAAACCAGAATCCGATGGCCTGCACGACGGAAATGAAGGTGAAGACGATCCCGACAGCGGCGGTCAGGCTTGCAAATCCAAGACGGCCGATGAAAAAGGTGTCAGTCATGCTGTAGACAGATGCGACCATCATGCCGATCATGGACGGAACCGCCATTCGCCAGAGCAACGGCAGGAATGGAGCGGAAATCAGCCGCTGACGCCGCTTTGCGGCTGCGTCGTTTATCTGTGCGGGCTGCGGAACTATGATGCCCGGGTACGGTTCAGCGCTTTTCCCTGTCCTGTCTTTCATCTGGGCGTCACCTTTACAAACAGGGGAACCTCAGTGTCGCAGAATTGCCGGTAGATTGTCTCAAAGCAGGATGCATCCAGCAGCGAGGCATTGGAAAACAGGATGGCGGCAGCGCGAATGAGATTCATAAGCCCGTCCGTGTCCAGTAAAACCGTATAGCCGTTGTCTGACCAGTAAGTGGCCAGCTCCTTAAGGTAATCCCGGTAAAGCTGACTGACACGGTCCTGAATTTCGGTTTCCCGGTCACAGAAGAAGATGAGTGTGTCACTGACGATGTTGTTGAATATCTGGTTATCCTTGAGATGCATCCCCTCAGAGTAAAACACATTGCTTAAAAATTCCAGCGGATTCTGCAGAGATTCAGGCGTTTTGAGACGCAGCAGCGCCAGTTTCTCCCGGACACGGAATGCGATTAGGTCGGTCAGAAAGTCGTTTTTGTCCTGGTAAAAGCTGTAAAACCCGCCCTGTGCAATTCCAGCTGCTGCTGTCAGGTCCCGGATGGATACGCCGCGGATGCCCTTTTCGGCAAACAGCTTAAGTCCGGTACGCCGCAACTTTTCCTGTACAGCCGACCGCTCTGCGTCGGTAAATGCTCTGCCCATAATTCTTCCTCCATGTTCCAACTATGAACATATTTCAAAAATGTTCATAGATAGGATAGATCAGCAGAGCGGGATTGTCAATAACAAATTTCAGCGGATATCCATTTCAGTGCCTACGGGACAATATGCACACGACCCATTTCATGGATCTGACCAATCTTGTAATGTAAAATGGGTTCCGTCCTGAATTGATCATCCCCGGTGGGAGATTGTCTTTGGGCGTCAAAGCATCCGCTGTCCATCTGGCATCCCGGTTTGCCTTAACGGTATCGCCCATCAACTGGCAAAAGCATGTAAAGTGCTCATTTATCCCGGGTTTGCCGTCGGGCATAGTCATCAGACGATTTATCAAACGTGTCAGAGCTGTTGACACGTTTTCATTTTCATCACAGTGCTCATAATATTGCTTCATTTCTGGGCCTCTACGGCTGAATCTTCCCATATCCAGGGAATCTGTCTTTACCTTCATTCCGCATCTGGTGGCGTGTATTATCCTTTACCACTGAACTGCCTGATATGCCAACCCGCGAATCTGCCCTTCTTGCTGTCAGTGAACCATTGGTGCGATTTCGCAGTGGTTGAGGCAGTTCCCCGTCGGTGCGGACAACCAGCCAGATAACCATCCATGCAGATGACCACAGGATTGACGCCCGTGGAAAGGTTACCGCACCGGCTTTCCAACAGAGCCCTGCGCCTGACAAGTTCCTGCCCAATTGGGGGACGAATGACAATCTGGTTGTCCATCCCGGCACAAGCCTTATTCAAAAACAGTCAATTTCAAGGCATCTTCAAAACAAAAAAACGAATATTCCGTTTGAATGAGATTCCCAGATTTGATATATTTAACCCGGTTTATTTCAACCAACAATCATAATAAACAGATGGAGGATTTGTTATGAAAAAGAAACTGATGGCGTTGTTTGTAGTGTTGGTATTGGCTGTTTCATTTACCGCTCTCGCCGTCTGCGAAGGCAGTAATGAAGCGAAAACAGGAGTCCTGAGTTTCCTCAATTTGTCCGAGGAAGATTACGAGCAAAACAGGCTTGACGTACAAAATCTGTTTGATGAGATGTAAACCATTGCACTGCAGGATTTTTCCAAAGACGGTGACGTACTTTCTCGGGTAAGCTCGTCGATCCCCCAGTATTACGATTCCCTTGACGCCATGATCATGGCACTGGAGAGCGGGGATATCGGAAGAGCCAAGATTACGGACAGTGTTGCAGATTATCTGGTATCCCGCAATGAAAAACTCGCCAAATACATACAATCCGCAAATTTCGATATGAACAATGCAGAGGGGATCAGTAAACTGGCATTGGCATTTATGACGAACAGCTTTTCCTTCCTGATGAAAGAGGACAATACTCAGCTCCGTGATGCATTCAACACGGCGATTGAGGAGATGGAAAAGGACGGAACGAATGAAAGTCTGACAAAATCTTACATTGATGATGTGATTGCCGGTAAGGAACCGGAAGCAGTCGCGTTTGAGAAGTTTGATGGTGAAGCGGTAAAGGTCGCTGTTACAGGAAGCCTTCCGCCCCTTGATTATGTGGCCCCTGACGGAACGCCCTCAGGCTATAACACCGCCATATTGTCCGAGATCGGAAAGCGCATCGGGAAAACCATCGAACTTGTGCAGGTAGACAGCATTGGACGGGCAACAGCCCTTTCATCCGGCGTAGTCGATGCCGCGTTCTGGACCAGAACATGGAATGACTTCGCAAATACAAGCGCAGAAATCATTACCTCTCTTGAGGAAATGAAATCAACGCTTTCGGCTGAACAGGCTTCAATGATTGATGAAATGATCAAAAAGCTGACTGAGAATTCCTCACTTATTGAAGATTTCGCAAAGCGCGATATTCCGGATGGAACCATTTACACAAGGTCCTATTACAAAGATATGATCAACATGGTCGTGGAAAAAAAACATACATGATAATCCAGGCCAATTGACCTGTTAGAAATTACACAGCTCTGCAAATGCATGATATGCTGAGCTTTTTCTATATAGGAATTTGATACCCCAAAATGTTGAGCGTAGCTAATTACTATACTATTTGTATGTTGATGTTGCACAGACAAAGTGGCCTGTCGCAGTATGGAGTTTTGACTCGGATTCTTTCCCTCTTAAAATGCCTGGCGCCAGTTTTTGTTCTGGTTTACACCTCGATCAGTTCATGTTCCTGTCCTTCGCCGGCATACAACTGATCAAAGGCGCGGTCGAGCTTTGCAAGATATTGCGAATTCCGAATTGCTTTTTCCATGATATTGAAGCGTTCCAGACTGAGAATAACAACATTTTTATTTGCTTTTCTGCAGCAGGTCAATAATTGATAATCTGTGTGTTTTTGACTATAATGCGACAGGTCATAAATGGCCATGTTCAGATTATGCATGGTTCCAAAGAAAGGGAAACAATTATGATTGTTCCGGTTAATCAGTCAAACGTATATGCCGCTGCCGTGGTTCATTCCATTTCCTGGCAGGCGTCGCACCGGGCCTTTTGCAGCCCGGTATTTACGGCGATGCATTCCCCTGAACATCAGGCGTCATACCTCCTTAAGAAGATGGACAACGGGAGCAGTGTGTTTATGCTGCTGGATCCGATGCCTGTTGGGATTGTTTCGCTGACGGAAAGCCTGATTGAGGACCTTTATGTGCTTCCCGATGACCAGGGAAAAGGCTATGGCACCGCACTCCTGCAATACGCGATTGCACATTGCAGGGATTTGCCGACGCTGTGGATACTTGAAAACAATGCCAGCGCCAGGGCGTTCTATCTGAAAACCGGATTCCGGGCGACCGGCAGGCGAAATATGATCACACATGGTCTTGATGAAATTGAATTTGCACTGCCCGTGCGTTACAGAACCGCATCGGCGGCGGACATTGAACTGCTGGTGCAGAGCAGGCTGGATACGCTCAGAGCGGTCAATCATCTTGATGCGGCCTATTCGTTTGGTGCTGAGTTTACAGCGGCGGTCAGGCGGTTTTTCCTTGACGGGGATCATGAAACGGTTCTGGCCATGGACGGGGACCGGGTTGTCGGCTGCGCAACGCTATGTTTCATGGAGCTGATGCCCACGTTTTCTCATCCGACCGGCCTTAGAGCGCATCTCATGAATGTGCATACCGACAGTTCCCGGCGCAGGGAAGGAATCGCCTACCAGATGGTTTCAATGCTGATTGATTCGGCATGGAAAAGGGGCGTCACAGAGATCAGCCTGGACGCAACGGAATCCGGCAGGCCACTGTATCAAAAACTGGGGTTTGTGGCATCTCAGGAAGGCATGACTCTTGAAAAGCAGCAATGGGACGCCTGGGCGTCGATATTGAAATGACGGGGATACCGAGTGCCAGGGTGAACGGGAATGATAATGAAAGCATCTGAGATAAAGACATTAGCCAAGGAAGCACACATGGGAGAGCTGGCCGGCATAGCGTCCGCCCTGATCATGACAGTGGTTTCGTACATACCGGTTTTGCGGACGTATGAGATGCAGCAACTGGCAATTGTTGTGTTTTTCCTGACGCTTTTTGCCTTGAAGCTCTGCCTTTTTCTGTGGAACCGCAGCGTTGCCGGAACCGAGAGGGAAGCGCGGGAGCAGGCAAAGATGATGCTGGTTTCGGCGATTGTGCTGCTGCTCATGCACGCGACATTCCTGATTGCGGTACTGTACCAGCTGCTCATCAAAGACACTGTGCCATTGATGGCCAGCACACTCATCCTGGCAATCACCTATGCGGTCTATACGACCGGGAAAATTGCCGTGTCTATTCGCAGTATCGTGGTCAAACGGAAGATGAATCAGTACACCGAAACGCTCTCCTATCTCAGCTGGATCAGCGCTGTATATACGCTTTGCCTGTGTACGGATTACCTTCTGATCGCAAAGGACGCATACAACTATATCTGGCCGAAGTACATCATGATTTCGCTGATGGGCCTGACCAATCTTATTCTGGGCATCATCATGATTCGAAAAGCAGTGAAGGTCCTGCGCTCTCATACCCAAGTTCCCTGAACCGCAGGCGTGGCTGTTCAAATCCGCTTCACGCCTTGCAAGATCTCTCTTTTCCTGCTATCGTGCCTGTGATAAAATTACACCTGTATTCGATGAAAATGCGGCCGTCTTCCTGGTACATTGCAGCCAGATGTGAGAAGGACTACATGGACGTGGCCTCGGTCTGACAAAACTGCGTTACGAGGGTGAGTGAGAAAGCAGTTTTCCGGGCCGGTGCCGGCTTAATGCGCGAACATTTGGCGCATCTGCCTGACGGCATGATCCCGGGCAAGCGGTGCATTTTTTTGGAGTTTTCCTCTTGCCTGCCAGTGAAAAAAGGGTATAATAAGCGCAACAGCACTATCAGTGGGCGCTGCCTGCAGACGGAGCGGATGGATCTGTATTGTGTGCAGCGTTTAATGTGGACCGTGCCTGGCGCTGGATGAGATGAAACTGACCGGGCGGCAGACGGTCATTATTTATTGCGCATGGGTTAGACGAGTCTAACTATTGGAGGGAATAAACCGTGTTCATTCATGAGTATGGCAGCAGGGAACTGCCAACCATTGTCCTTCTGGCACCGATGATGGTCTCCGGGACGGACCTGTATGGCCTGATGGCTCCGCATTTCAAAGGGGCATATCACTTTATTGCGCCGGATCAGGGCGGACATGGCCGGGCCGGGGCATACCGGTCCGCGGATGATGAGTACAGGGAGCTGAGGACATTCCTCCTTGAAGCGGGCTGTATGGATATTGCGCTCGTCTACGGCGCATCTCTCGGCGCGGCTGTTGCATACCGGCTGTTCCTTGATTCAACGTTTACGGTACGCCATGTCTGGCTTGACGGTGTGGCGCTGTGCAGGAATGCGCGGTTTGCTGAATGGTTCATGAAACGCCTGTTTCGCAGCCGGAAGAAAAGTCTCGAACGGACGGGCACTGAGGCATCTCCGTCGCTTGTCAGGATGTACGGGGATGAATTTGCGAGGATGATGACCAGGAACTTTGGCAGAATCACAGTGCCAGATATTGATGCCATCTGTCATGCCTGCTGCCATTACGATTTGCAACTGCTGACAAATGAGCAGCAGCGGAGGCTGCATCTGGATTTCGGAGAGAAGGACTTTGACTGGAGGTACTCAAAGAACACAATTCCGCGCTTTATGCCGGGAGCGGAACTCACAATCCGTTCTGGTTATGCGCACTGCGGCTATATGGCGGCGGAGCCGGAGCAGTATGTTGAACAGATTGAGGCATTTGTCGGACGAAAGTAGGAAGTGAAGGTATGATAAGGCTGACATCAAGGCAGACAATCCTGCTTGGCTGCCTGGCTATGGTCCTTGCAATCATTGGAGACTACCTGCTGGGTGCCGGGACGTTTGGCGTATCCGATTCGGCGGATGCCTATATGGGGATTTCGTGGAATGTTGTACCGGACTGGCGGTATGCGGTTTCCTCCATCCTCGGTTTTGCGTGCGTGCCGCTGTTTGCAGCCGGTGCAATGGAACTGATGAGGGTCATGGAGAAAAAGTACGGACTTGGGGAGAAGTGGATGTACAGGCTTTTCCGGATCGGCAACTGGGCCGGCATCCTGTACTTTGCATTCATTCACATCGGGATCTGCATGCTGCCGGTCGTATTTAACGCGGGCATGGCGGCCACCGGCGACATTCCGACCGCGGCGGACATGACGTTTCGCGTACTCAGGAGCATCGCTGTACCCATGGCTGTCGGGTTCATCGTCTGTGACGGATTTGTGACGATTGGGTGGATCGGCATGACGGCAACAGGCATGCTTCCGGTCCGAAAGATTGCACTGATCTGCAATCCGGTGATCATTACCCTGCTCGGTCAGCTGATGAACATGGTCATGGAAGGTCTGGATTCCGGGTTTGAATCATTTGGGTGGTTGCTGATGTATCTCGTGTGCGCCATGACGCTGGTGACGAAGGAGGAGAAAAAGGAATGAGCAGTCTGTCCCTGTATGACTGGACCCGCATCCGTCATCTTTTGAAGATCGGCATCTTTGGCGCCCTGATGGTCCTGGCGGGGGATATGCTCCTTGGCTGGGGAATACGGGATGATGCCAGGACCGGCATGGACTGGTTTCTGTCAGCCTATCCGGACCTTTCGGACGGGAGAATCTTCTGGTCGGCCTTTCTGGGGCTCATTGGAATACCGCTTGAGGCACTCTGTTATTTTGCTGTCTATCGCCTGATTGCCCCGAATTCACCAGGATATGCCCATCTCTACCGGAGCGGCATTCTGGGCACGCTGGCCTTTGCCGGGTGCGGCGTGCATGTGCCCTGCCTGGCCTGCGTATATGTCTACAAGACGCTGATGAGGGTCAGTCCGGATACTGCGGTTGATACAACTGTCCGGTTCGGCCTGTACTTTCTGCTGCCCGGCATGATTCTGTTCTTTATCTTCTGGATTGTGCTGCACATTGCCCAGATCGGTGCTTTTGTGAGGCAAATGACGCCTTATCCGAAATGGTGCTGGGTGTTCTGTCCGGCAGTGGGCATGGGACTGACCATGCTGCTGAAGTGCCTGCCGGAGAGCCCGGCGCGGAATGCGCTGACGGCCGGTTGGATCAGCATTGGCAACCTGTGGATGTTTTGTGGACTGTTGCTGCTATCCCGAAGGGCGCAGCAGAGCAGGGAAGAAGGCGGCACCTGATGCTTGCAGGCATCTGGCATACTGTTTCCGGCAGGCGGAGGATACCGGTGCCGGTAAAACGAGATGGAACAGGGGATGCGCAAAAGGGTTTTCTACGCTTTTCCCGGCGATCTGGCGGCGCAAATATGATGACAGGACGAGAGCACAGCAGCGCTGTGGCAAGGCAATTTCAGGCGTTTTTTGCAGCCCTGGCATGATTCAGGATGATGTGCCGGAGCGGGGAGGAGATCATCTTTCGCTGGCAAACCTTGAGACTAATGCACTTTTTGAATTCAGAGGAGGACAGGGATGAAGGACTATGAGGCGCTGTCAAAGCGGCATTTTGATGCACAGGCAGCAGAATATGATGCACGGGACACGATGTATTACTCCCGGGCAGGGAAGATAAGCTGCCGGGACATCGCGGCACAGATCCGGGATGTTCCGTATCAATCGCTGCTGGACGTTGGATGCGGAACCGGCTATCTGATTAACCTGCTGGCCCGGCAGAAGCGTGCGAGATATTGCGGTGCGGACCTTTCAGATGAGATGATCCGGGTATCGAAGGGCAAGGGGATTCCAGGCGCTGAGTTTGTCGTGTGCGCCGCGGACCGGCTGCCATATCCGGATGAAAGCTTTGACATTGTCACCTGCTCCCAGAGTTTTCACCACTATCCCTATCAGGACAGGGCCATGGCGGAAGTGTGGCGTGTGCTGAAACCCGGCGGCCTTTACATTCTGTCTGATACGGGAATCGGCGGTATAGGCGGGTGGATTGACAACCATATCCTGTTCAAACTGGCGAGAACCGGAGATTGCCGGACAACCGACCGGAAAGGAATCGCGCAGATGATGGAGCACGCCGGATTTACTGTGACAGTATGCAGACAGATTCAGGGACTTATCTACACTGTGACGGGGAAAAAGTGACAAATGCCGGCCATCTGCCGGATGAGATGGTCGGCGAAAGGATGGAATCCCATTCGGGCCATCCGGTATGCGCATCGGCTGAGTCTATCCCAGGAGACAACTGGAACCTGTGCCTGGGATGCCTGTCATCTGGCGCAACGGCAGCATCCCGAATGCCATGACGCGGGACAATGGAGGGGAGAGCAATGAGGATATACCGAAAGCCTGCCGGGATGCGATGGTTCCTGCTGTGCGGCATCCTGGGCTGTCTGTGTTACGGCGGCGGAGACTGGCTGATGATGTACGGCGATCCGGCCGTCTGCGGCAGCCTTGTATGGCTGACCAGGGGCGTCGCGGCGATTCCGCAGTGGCGGTACAATCTGGCGATGGCGCTGGCATTTCCGGGCATCATCCTGTACGGCGCTGCGCTGTTTGCGGCAGGCGGTTATATCCGGGGTGAGCGGGAACGGCAGATCTACCACTACCTGAATGCGTTTGGACTGACGCCATGGATTGCGCTGCACCTGTTCTATGTCATGATCCTGGTGCTGTTCAGCTGGATGAACCGCAATGGGTATGCAGATGATGCCGTTACGGTTTGCGAGGGACTTTACAGCCAGCTTGCCTGGCTGGTGCCGGCCAGCGAGAGTATGATGCTGCCGGTGTTCATCTGCTGGTTCTGGCTGCAGATTACAGGGAAGACCGTGTTTCCCCGCTGGATGGCCTTCACGAATGTTTTGCTGATTTTCGCCGCTTTGAAAGGCCTGACGCTGCTGATGCCCTCAAGTGCTTTTCGGCTGGGATTTACCAATGGGCTTATGAGTGAGAGCATGATTCTCTGGTTTGGCATCATGATGATCCGGGAAAAAGGCACGCAATTGCCGGATGAAACAGATGCAGCCCTGCCCGGTTCCTGCAGCGGAGGGCATTCGTGACCGGAAATGATTAGTCTTACACCTGAGTGACGATAATGCTGTGGAGGTGATCCCTCGTGACCGTACATGAATATGGCGGTGAGCATGAGAAAGTCCTGCTTTTCTTTCCCGGCAGCTGCACACCGGTTGAGTCTTATATACCGGCGGCAGAGCAGATGGCTGGTGAATATCATGTGCTGCTGGTTACACCGGATGGACATGATCCGCAGATCCGCACGGACTTTATTTCTGTGGAAAAGACGGTGGACGATACCGTGGCCTGGCTCTTGGCACATGGTATACGGCATCTGGATGCGCTGTATGGGCTCAGCTTTGGCGGCGGTATGGCAGTCCGCCTGCTGACAACGCAGCGCATTCCCGTAGACAAATCCATCATTGATGCGGGTACTGCACCGTACCAGTATCCCGGATGGCTGTGCAGACTCATCTGTGTGCGGGACTTTGTTATGACAAAGATCTGCTTTGCTTCCATTACGGCCATGAAAGCAGCTTTTCCGCCTGAGCGATTTGCTCAGGATCCGGGGAACTGGAAACCGGAATATCAGGAACTGAAGGGATACCTCAAAACGTTCAGCAACAGGACCATCTGGAATATCTTCTGGTCTGCGAACAATTACGAGGTACCAAAATCATTTCCGAAGATGGATACGGTCATCCAGTTCTGGGTGGGCACAGATGAGTGGGGATCCCGGTTCCGGGACCTGAAATGGTATGAGACATATCTGCCTCAGATGGAGACAGTCAGAATTCCCGGGATGATGCACGGGGAGCTTGTTACCATGCATCCGGAAGCGTTTGCGGAAAGGGCACGCGCTTTCCTGGGGACTTGTGCACATGATGCAAGGGACGCGGTAAACGCCGGAGAGGTAAACGAGGGGAAACGATGATTGTCAGGGAAAGCGCCGTGTTCCCGGCAGACCGGGATACGGTATTTCAAAAGCTGCAGCGGCTTGAGACCCTGCAGTATATCGCGAAGCCGTATGCCGATTTTGAGCCGGTCGGGGATACGCCGGTGGTTTTTGCGGCTGGCAGTACATGTGTCTGTTCTTTACGCCTGTTTGGGTGCATTCCCTTTGGTCTGCATACCATCCGGATTGAGCGCTTTGACAGGGAGTGCATCAGCAGCAGGGAAGGGAACCGGCATGTACCGGTCTGGAATCACACGATCCGGCTCGAGGCGGTGGATGAGGATCATACACAGTACACGGATATTGTGGAAACCAGGGCAGGCATCCGGACTGTGTTCATCTGGCTGTGGGCGAAGGCATTCTACGCGCACCGCCAGCGAAAATGGATTCATCTCTTGCAGGACGCTATGGATGACAAACAGAAATCAAGGCTGTATTTCAACCAGCATTCAAGCACAGGCATCAACCGGAATGGATACTGGCGGGTTGATTACCGGATCACATCGGAGATTCTGATGGGTGAAAACGTTAAGCGCCTCGTGGATGTTGGCTGTGGAAACGGTGCTTTTCTGGCCAGGTTTGCATCGCTTGTGCCGGCAGCGAAGCTGACCGGACTGGATCTGTCCCATGAGATGGTGCTGCGGAGCAGAGAACGGCTGCCGGATGCGGATATCGTGGAAGGGGATGCGGAGAGTATGCCGTTTCCGGATGGTGTCTTTGATGCGGTCACCTGTCACATGAGCATCCATCATCATCCGCATCCGGAAAGGTCGCTCAGGGAGATGCACAGGATACTCGCAAAAGACGGCATAGCCGTTATTGATGAACTGACCGGACCGCCCTGGGCACGGAAAGCGCTGAACAGGGCCTTTCAGAAATGGCCGACAGGCGATCATGCAGTCTACTCGAGACGGGAAATGGAGCAGATGCTTGAGGATGCCGGTTTCAAAGACATTGAGAGCAGGCTGATTACCCCGTTTTCATACGTCTGCACCGGACGAAAACGGTGAAAGGTGATAAGTGCGGCGGCAGATGATTCCGTTTCAGGGCGGATGGCCAGGACAGAATACAGGGGACACCTGTCTCATAGAGATGATCTGGAATCCGGTAAACCAATGACCATGAATGCTGCCTGACTGAGATGCGGCAGGAAGATGACAGGGGATGTCGTGGCGTACGCGGCTGCCGGTGTACAGGAGCCATGGCAAAGGAGGTGAAACCATGCGGGAACGGGATTTACCGATAGACCGCACTAGACATGCTGTCTACACGAAACGGGCGAAGAGATGTGTAAAGCGGCTGCTGCGCCGCTACTATGACGGGAAGCGTGCGGATGCACTGTGGGAGCAGATTCAGCTCAGATACTGCGAGTATCTTGAAGATGAGCCGGCGCTCGGCGGCGTCAGGAACACGATCAGCATTTATGATCCGATTCTGATCTTTGCCTGGTATGCCGTAATTCCGGACAAGCCGGAGCTTGAGGAGGTGCAGGCGGATATCTATGATTGCTTTATGGGCTCTTTCAGCATCCTGGGGAAGGTTTTTAATCTGAACCGACGATGGGACAACAGGCTGGCTGCCTGGGTTTTCAGGCTGGCGAACGATATCCGCGTAAAGGAAATTGAGACGTTTCCGGCATCCTTCCGCATGGGGTCCTTCTCATATGACAGGGAAAACGGACAGATATGCTACAGCTTTACGCAGTGTCCGAATGCGGCGTTCGCGAGGCGTCATCACATGGTTGACGTGCTGCCACTTATGTGCAACTGCGATCATTTAGCCATGCAGAAACTGCACGCCAGCCTGATTCGGCAGGGAACCTGTGCGACCTCGGCATGCTGCGATTACTGTATCGTAGGGGATCGGAATCCCCTGGCGAAGGAATATACGCTGGTGAGGACGGAAAACGGGCTGCTGGTCAGCGTTAAAAGGGATACTATTCATGGGTAGACGAACGTTTAATGCTATACTAGGATCACAGCAGTTTAAGCAAAGATGGCAGAGATTATTTCTTCACAGTTCCTACAGGTGTTTCTCAGGAAGTCGGAGACTGGATAAATAACGATCTGCGTTTGAAGCTAAGAGAGGTCAGATGACGGTTGTGAACTTCCTCTCTTTCTATATACCTTGACAGTATATCCGGCAAGCGAGCCGACTCCGGCCTCGTCTGAAGACAAATCAAAAGATACACCATCATCTTTTGAAATAATCCGAATACCATCTTCCAGGAATACAACCGTGCATTCAGAGCAAACAGCTTTATTGTTTATAACACAAAACCATGTCTAACTGTGAATTGTAACTTAAAGGGATGTCAGTGATGGTATTGCAGCTGTTTTGAGACCTGATTATCTGGCTGGCAGCGTGGCAGGGAATGGCAGGCTTTCGTTGGTCCCGATGAACGATTGGATGGATTTGCTGACTTTTTTTCGTGCAGGGATTGACAAAGCCCATGTGGCATGATATGATCTTTTCGTTAGATGTAGCTAACTACTGCTCTTGAATGCATTTCATAGACGGGGCAGCGTTTTTTGAGGCATATGTTAGACATAACTAACTAATTTTTGTCAACCGTATGAGGCATTTTTTTGAGATGGATGCCCGCGGTGCACCCAATAAGATGGAGTCTGTCCTGGCTGATTTACGGTCTGGATGGTTTTCATACAAAATCGAAAAGGAGAAAACAAATGAGTAAAGTTGCAGTGATTTATTGGAGTGGAACCGGAAATACCCAGGCTATGGCTGAGGCTGTTGCTGAGGGCGCAAAGAGTGCCGGCGCGGACGTCAGTTTGCTGGCCTGTGCCGAGGCGGGTGATGTAAGCGCTTTTGACGCGGTGGCTCTTGGCTGCCCGGCGATGGGTGCGGAAGAACTGGAAGACAGTGAATTTGAGCCGATGCTCGAGGGCATTGAGCCTGCGCTTGCCAGCAAGAAGGTGGCCCTCTTTGGCTCATATGGCTGGGGCGACGGCGAGTGGATGCGGACCTGGGAAGCCCGTTGCGCGGATCATGGCATCACGCTGGCTGCGGAGAGTGTGCTGGCGCATGAGGCGCCGGATGATGATGCACTGGCCGCCTGTAAGGCACTGGGCGCGGCACTGGCGTAAGGAAACAGAAAGCGGGTATTGGGCAATATGAAAACAATTGGTTCTGTTCTTCTGGCGGCTCTGCTCTGCATGGTTTTCGCCATTGGGGCTTTCGCTGAGCCGGCACAGGGAAGCTATGTCCTGATGAACATCCCCTTCGACAGGTTCTACGAGGCGGAGGTAACGGATATGACCGGTCTTGATGCGGTCACATCTGCAACCCTGATGAAGCCCCGTACTGCCGCACTGGCAGGCGGCTCGTATCATGTGGACCCGGCTGGTTCAGACATCACCGGTGTGACCTTCCCGGTTCATGTGGATGATCTGAGTGCGCTCCCTGCACTGGGCGGCGTGGAGATTACAGATGAAAACAGCGTTGAGATCACGGTGACCAACAAGGGACAGGAATCCACCACGGTCTTTGCCGGAAAGGATGCGCTGTTCGAGGCACCCAGCTATTCCTGGTATGTACTGAGCGAGGTGCCGGCAGTCAGCAAAACCATGAACGCAGATGGCAGCTTTTCTGCTGTGGATGCTAAGGCCACGCCGCTTGAAGGCGCAGCTGATTTCATCTATGACCGCCATGCCGATATGGTGATCCGGGTCTCTGGTGTGGATGAGGCACTGGCAGATAAAAATGTCAGCGGTGTGATCCTCATCGCAGATGACGGCACGCGTATAGGTCTGCGTCACATTGCCAATCTGTGGCGCAAGACGGAAGTCGGATTTGCGCTGGACAGTGCCGTTTACAGTGCGCTGAAGGGCAAACGGATTACCGGGATTGAATACATCACGATGGATGCGGTGTATACGGTCAGTGTGGATCTGGCGGTATCGGATGATGAACTGCTGCCAAGACTGAACGGAACCTATATCGATCTTTTCCCGGAGTTTGCCAGGGAAGAATACAGGGATTACTGGATGGAGTGCATCGGGGCTTACGTAGAGGATGCTGCCGTAGCCGAGGCAATGTACACCTCCATGACGCAGGGATTCCTGGGAACGCTGAAAGGCCAGGCGGCAATTGATGCCTACAGCGCCGACCCTGCTTCCATCATCTTTGACTGTTTCATGGAGAACGGGCTGAAGAGCGTCACCGTAAACGGCGATGTCATTTCCGGACTGGACGCGGATGGAAATGAAGTGTTCCGTCACGCCTATCATTATCTTGAAAATGTGGACGTCACCTTCTTCGGACAGCCCACCGGCACGCAGCTGCGGGTC
>JAFSZW010000126.1 GCA_017458865.1 Clostridia bacterium | reverse complement strand
CGCTGGTGTCTGCAGGACAGTGGCTGGTTCAGGCGACGTCCCAATGACGGCATACATGAAGGTGATACTGTTGAAATAACGGTATTCCAGTGTTAATATGCCACATGATGCTTTGAGCCGAGGCATTCTGGAAGAGCGGAAATCGTTTTAATAATTGTGGACTCAAACGGATGTTTCATCCATCGCGATCCTCCAATGACACAAGCCGTTGTTTAATCCCCAAGAAAGCCGTGGGTGATTCGTGTTTATCAGAATCCAACTTATGGCTTTTTCATTGTATTCAGGCAGGGACTCTGCTATAATTTTACCATGTTTTCATGCCATCCCGATAGGTTAAGGTTTCCGGATGGTGTACTGATATTGGGAGCATGCCGTGTGACTTCGGCAACTCCGGGAAGAGAGATGCCTATGACAGATGAGGGCAGAAAACTGACGGAGTAGGAACGGCAAGAGCAGATCGAATACCATCTGGCGGAGTTGAAGAAGCTTCGCTCGATACCCCGCAGTGACTGGCATGCCGGATTCGAGGCGCTGCTTCGCATTGACACACACAAATTTGCTAATCTGGTGCATATCCGTACGGAGGAAGAGATTGGCGAAGTTCCGCCGAGGACAGACTTTGTGATTCTGGCGGAGGATGAGCAGGTTGAGTGGGAGAAGGAGATATTCAGAATTCTCCGCAAGATCAACATTCTTGAGTACAAGAATCCGCATGACTCACTAAACGAACGGGCTCTCCGTAAGGTATGTGGTTATGCCAATCTCTATATTGGCACAGCGGAGCATGAAGGTGACCGTCCGGCGGATCAGGTGACCATTTCCATCTTCCGGGCCGTGAAAAATCCTGAGATGTTTGAAGAAATGGAAAAGAAAGGCACGCTCATCAGGGACAAGGTAGCGGGAATCTACCATGTGAAAGGGTACACCGACCTTCCTTTCCAGATCATTATCACAGGCGAGTTGAAGGGCGAGGAGTATGCCGCATACCGTGCCCTGACAGACAAGGCCAACGAGGCTGATGTTAAGCGTATCATTGTTGAAGGAGCCGAACAGGAAAAGGATGATGTCATCAGGGAGCATTACAGAGTGCTGATCCGGCTGGTGATGGCAAAGAACCCCCAGTTTCTTGAAGTAATAAGGAGGAATGACACAATGACATATGAAGAGCTGGACGATGCATTGATGGAAATTCTGAAGGACAAAGTGGATGAAAAGGTTAATGCTGTTGTTAATGCCAGTAACGCTAGAGAGCAGCAGAACACTGCGAACCATATTATAGACATAATGACGAGTTTTAAAGTCACACCCGAACAGGCAATGGATATTTTTCACATTCCTCAGTCAGAGCGCATGATTTATGCGGAACTCGTGGGAAAGAGCGCATGTTAAGCAAATTGGATTAAGGCTCTTATTGAAAAAACAGGTGTGCATCAACCGGAGAGAATGAAGCTCTCCGGTTTTTTTCTGTCCATTCTTCCTTCCATCAACGGGACCGACTCAAGTCGCGGCCTGTGTTGTGTTTTACGATTATAGCAGATGGATGAGCATCTGTGCAGCCAGCTCAGCTGCCCCGCAGCCGATCATGACCATGATGGGATTCAGCCTGAAGCGGCGCAGGCAGATCAGTGCGGATACGAAGATTACGGCAGCCCGGATATGAAAGTTTGCGGCCAGAAATGAGATGGTGCCATTGGCGAAAAGCGTGGGCAGCAGAATGGATACACCGGCGGCAAAGATCATGGAAACAACGGCAGGACGGAGGGAGAGGAGGATACCCTGCATGAGCGACAGGTCCCGGTATCTGGCATAGAGCCAGGCAAGCAGTGTGACAAAAAGGCAGGAAGGGAGAATGACGCCCAGCGTTGAGACGAGCGCGCCGGGAATCCCTGCGACCTGACTGCCGACAAAGGTTGCTGCATTGACGGCGATAGGTCCCGGCGTCATCTCGGCGATAGTGACAAGGTCGGTGAAGTCGGAAGGAGAGAGCCAGCCGTGGCTGGTGACAACCTGCTCACGAATCAGCGGCATTGCGGCATAGCCGCCGCCAAAGCTGAAAGCGCCAATTTGCAGGAATGAGAGGAAGAGACTGATGAAAATCATGCGGATGTCCCTTCTTTCCGGTTTCTGTACAGTGTGCGGGCCACACCGATGACTGCTGTAATCAGGATAATGAAAACGACGTTGATCTTCAGATAATAATTGGCGATGAAAGCAGCGACCATGATGACAATCTGCCCAATGTCACCGGATTTTACGATGCCGGACCCCATATCCCAGACAACTGACATGATGACAGCACTGACACCGGCTTTCATGCCTGTCAGCAGTGCCTTAATGGCAAAACTTTCCCTGAAGGCATCATAGGCAAAGGAGATCAGAGTCAGGATCACGAATGGCGGAATGATGGCACCGAGGACGGCGAACAGGATGCCCGGAATGCCGCCCAGTTTGTACCCAACCACGATTGCGCCGTTGACGGCAATGGCGCCGGGGGATGACTGTGCGATGGCCACCAGGTCAAGCATCTCCGATTCATCAATCCAGTGGAGTTCATCGACAAACCTTTGCTTGAGAAGTGTCACAATGACGTATCCGCCGCCGAAAGTAAAGGCGCTGAGATACAGCGTGGAGAAAAAGATTTTTCGAAACCTGTGTTGCGTGTTCATGCATCTCCTGTCAATCCCATGGCAGAAACGCAGCAGCGTCTCTGCATCAGGACAGCAAATGTCCCGGGTGGCTATTGCCCAAACCCGGTACGACGCCTCAGAATTCCAGCCTGCCCCAATATGGACGATTCAAAAGGGTGGTGCAGATGGTTCCTGGCCGGTTTGATGTATCTGAGGGAAGCGCTGCTTTCATGATATTGTTTCAGCAGCGATGTCTGTATTATTTGTGAATCCAGCCGACGGCGCCCCGCAGGCTGACAATGAGCCATGCCCCGTCATCTTTCAAAATAGGCAGCGTAATGTTGGCATCAAGCAGCGCGACTTTGGGTGCAGTTGTATCATTCCATGCATATACAGGCGTTCCTTTTTCTGTCCGATACCAGGCGGGGTCAACGATGATGTAGTCTGCATTTACCCAGCCTACAGGCGCTGCATCCACACTATCCGAAAGGATGCAGTATGCCCAGCCGTCTACCTGTTTCTGGACGATCGGGGTATCTCCAAATTTCAGGGACTTCACAGCTTTTGAGGAAGAACTGCGGTCCTGACGCACGGTAAGGCTTTCGCACAGAACGACAGCCTGAAGGCCGATCTGTCCTTCGCCGTGAGGCGGCAGTATTTCTGCCTGAACAGCTGCGATGTTGCCTGATATAAGAATCAGTGCAGTCAGAATCATCAACCAAACAAATTTTTTCATTTTTTGTCCTCCTTGTCGTTGGTTCGACAGCCCGGCGTGCTGCGCCGGGCTTTATCGGGCGCATCTGCTACTTGCTTTTGCGCAGGAATCGGATGCCATATGGCGGCAGTGTTATGTATGTGGTATACTCGCCGCTTTCGATGTCGGTGACTGGGCTGGACAGGCAGACGGATGCCGGATGGGAATTGAAGTTCTGTACAATGGCAATCGTCTCCTTGTCGCTTTTCCGCAGGCTGGCGCTAACGTTATGCGGCAGGACTGCACTCTCGAGTGCCCGTTCCAGATGCAGTTCGTCTGCAAGCTTTCCATAGAAATCGCGGTAGAATGCAGCGTCTGCTCTGGCACACAGGTAGTAGGCATGCCCCTGGCCGCAACGGTTCAGCGTGAGGGCCGGACAGCCGGCGTAGTAATCCTCGCTGTAAGTGGCCAGAACCTGAGCGGTGGAAACGTGCACGACATCACACAGATCTCTCAGCTCGTATGTTTTGCCGGTTGCACTGAGGACCATGGCATTGCGCTGGTTCGGATAAAGAGCGTCAATCTCCTCACTGTAAAGTCCGAACACATCCTGCATCCCGTAAGGGGCAAAGCTCTCAAAGCACAGATCATTTTCGTTGACCAGACCGCTCCAGTAAGTGCCGACCAGCGTGCCGCCCTTTTCAACCAGCGTGCGCAGCTTTCTGACGATGTCCTCACGCTGCATGTACAGCATCGGGGCAATCACCAGTTTATAGCGGCTGAAATCGCAGGACATATCAACGATGTCTGCAGAGATGCCCATCCGCCAGAAGGCTTCGTAGTGATCGAGCACGGTCTGGCTGTAGTGCTTGGGATCGCCTGCGCGCTTTTTGACATCCAGTCCCTCACCGTTCAGGAGCCCCTGCATCTGATCCAGCGCCCAGCGGTTTTCCCAGTCGTAGATGATGGCCGTCTCAGCCTGGACATTGGTTCCGCAGACCGTCTGCAGCTGCTCAAGGCGGGTGCCGACCGTGGTCACCTCGCGGAATATCCGGGTATTTGCGGTACCGTCATGACCGACCACCGCACCGTGGAATTTCTCCGAGGAGCCTCTTGATTTCCGCCACTGGAAATACTGAACGGAATTGGAACCATGAGCGACAGCCTGCAGTGAGGAAAGCTCGTGCATGCCGGGCTTTTTCATGCGGCATACCGGATGCCAGTTGGTGACGCCGGGCACACTTTCCATCAGCAGAAAGGGCGCCTGCTTTATGCAGCGCATCAGGTCGTGGGTTGCTGCGGCAGTAATGGCGACCTCACTCTCATCCTGCGGATTCGTATGCCAGAAAGGATAATTATCCCAGGAGGCAATGTCAAGTACATCGCGGAATTTGAAATAGTTGAGCCCGTTGTAGAATCCCATCAGGTTGGTCGTTACGGGGAGCTCGGATCCGCCGGCGCGAATAGCGGCCTTTTCAAAGGCACAGAAGTCCACTGTGCGGTCAGTGACGAACCGTTTCCAGTCCAGTACCAGTGCATGCACCGATTGCTCGCCCTTTTCAAGCGGCGGCTCAATCTGGTCAAATGAGCTATAGGTATGGCTCCAGAAGGCCGTCCACCATTGACTGTTCAGTTCCTCAATTGTACCATATTTGGCTTGCAGCCATTCCCTGAAGGCCTGCTGGCACAGCGGGCAGTAACATTCCCCGCCGAATTCGTTGGAAATGTGCCAGAGGATAACGCCCGGGTGTCTGCCGAACTGCTCAGAGAGGCGCCTGTCCATCTCCCATACTTTCTGCCGGTAATACGGGGAGGTATAGCAGTGATTGTGGCGGCCGCCCATCTGATTGCGCACCAGATCCGGTCCTACGCGCAGCACTTCCGGATGACTGAGGGCCATCCACACAGGACGGGCGCCGGACGGCGTGGCAAGTACCGTGTAGATGCCATTGCTGTAGAGCCTGTCTATGACCGATTTTAGCCAGTCAAATTCGTAGCGTCCTTCTTCCGGTTCAAGCGCAGACCAGGCGAAAATACCGACAGATGCGGCGTTTATATGGGCCTGTTTCATCAGCTCTATATCCTTCTCCAGGATATCAGGACGGTCAAGCCACTGATCCGGGTTATAGTCGCCTCCATGCAGCATCTGCATGTTTAAAACATTCCATTCCATGGTAGAAGTCCTTTCATGTAGGTCGGGCAGGATGACAGTCAAAAACGCATTTTGCGGTTTTTGCAAAATGATGGAAAACAGAAACGGTTTTACAGGGAAATGGACAGGCTGCTCTGTGGCAGTCTTGTCCATTCTTCCTGCGGATGGCCATTGCAGTGGTTCGGTTTTAGGTGCGTCCAATTCCGCAGATGGGTACAGCCGGCCCATGTGGTCTCAGGTCAGGCGAGCGGCGCCAGGGCGATGTCCGGACCGATCCGGCACAGAAATGCGGAGAGCAGTTCAACGACCTGGTCGATGTCCCGCGTGCAGGCGACCTCAACGGAGGAGTGCATGTAACGAAGGGGAATGGAGATCAGCACCACTGGAATGCCGACACCGGTAAACATGACGGTATCAGCGTCCGTACAGGTATCCTCGCCGGCAACCTCGTACTGCAGAGGAATCTGCTTTTCGGCGGCAATCTGTTCGAGCAGGCGGTTGAGCGGTTTGCTGACTCTGCTGCCTTTGCACAGAACCGGGCCGGCACCAAGACGGATATCACCGGTATCCGCAGGGTCTGTACCGGGACAGTCGCTGGTCCAGGTGACGTCTACAATGACGGCACACATGGGCTTTATGGCTGCGGCAGCAAAGAAGGCACCCCGTTCGGTTGTTTCTTCGCCAACGGTGGATGCGGCATAGATGCCATTGGCAGTGCCATTTTCCCTGGCGCGTTTTGCTGCCTCAAGGATGGCGTAGACGCCGGTTTTATCATCCAGTGCACGGCAGGTGATGCAGTCGCCCAGGAGGTCCCGCACAACGGTATCCGCACAGACGGAGTCGCCAACGGATACAGCGGCCATGGCTTCCTCTTTGGTTGAGGCGCCAATGTCAATGACAAGGTCGCGGGCTTTGACTTCCTCCTTTTTGAGCAGGTCGTCCACCACGGCACAGACACCGGCAACTTTTGTGTAGACAGGAATACCATCTGTTATAGTTTCATGCTGGATCTGCATTGGTGCGCCAACATAGAGCTTTTGCTTTACGCCGCCGGCTTTCTGGATGTGGATGAGGCCTTTATCATCTATGCATGTAACGCGGAACCCGATCTCATCTATATGTCCGCAGAGCAGAACGCGGTATTCCGCCTCCGGATTGATAACGCCGATGACATTGCCGACAGTATCCGTCTGAATCCGGTCGGCAAACGAACGGCAGTACTCAATGACGTTTTTCTGGTTTGGTTCTTCATTTCCGCTGACGGAAACGGTGTTAAGCAGCTGGTTCAGAAATGATCGGTCCATTTGTATCTTCCTCTTCTGTTGGTAAGTGACATTCCGGATGAATTCTGCCGGGAAGTATGCAGAAAATAGCAGATGCCGGGCGGCTTGTCAAGTCAAAACTGACAGGCGCAAAAGCCTCTGGGGCGGTGTGGATGGACAGGGCCTGCTGCATCGCAGTTGTTGCCTACGGACGGTGCTGTTATTCTCAGATATGCGCCGGAAACAGACAGCGCTCTGCGCGATGTAAAAAGGGACAACCGGGCAGGACGGGCATCAGATGATGAAAGCAGTGGTCCGGCCGGAGTTTTGTGGGTACTTGCAACCCAAAAGATGATCTATAACAAAAGCGGGATGCCGCGTGCTGCGGCATCCCGGATTTTGTTATGGACTTATGAGAATCAGTAGCTGAGGCCGAAACCGGAAACATAGTAGTTGCCGTTGGCATCCTGGTAGGCGTAGCTGCCGCCAGGGACGTTTGCGAGCACGGCGGGATCAATGTACTGATCCTTGTCATAGCCGGGCACGTCATTCGGGGAGGCACAGAGCTCAGCTTCGGTGCCGTCTGCGAGCGTCTCGGTATGCAGTGCTACGACGTCCTCGGAGGAAACGAGGGTTACGGCCAGTTTTCCGGTCGGTGCATAAACGCCTGTCATGACATCCAGCTGCGCGTTGAACGCATTCAGGATGCTGGTCGAGGCAGTGGATGCATACTGCTGCACGCTGGTGATGGTGTAGTTGACCAGCAGCGCATCACAGTAGGGTTCAAGATTGGTGAGGATCCACGGAGAAGAGCACTCGATGGTGGCAATCACCTTGCCGCCGTTGGCATGGACATCCTCGGCGATCTTCGGAATCTTGTCGACATCCTCAAGCGTGGTGACCGTAATCTTGTCGCCGGTCTTTGCCTGGGTATCGTTATCCTTGTCGCGCTCGTCAACCTCGTATTCCTCAACCAGGGAAAGGACAGCCTCGGAAGAGGTGGCACCCTGACCGCTGGTGGCGGTGGGATTGACAAACAGATAGGCAATGTCGGCCTTGGAAGCCTTGCTTACGATTTCAAAGCCGCGGGCCTCAAAGATCGTCTTGAAGGATTCCTCGATGCTGTCATCTGCACCCTTGCCGGTGAAGGAAGCAATGTACACCTTCTTGCCGGTCTCGGTCACAGGCAGCGTATTGTCGCTGTTTTTGAGCATGACGACAGCTTTCTGATGGAGCGCATAGGCCTGCTTGGACGCCGTTGCGAGGAGTTCGCCGCGGACAGCATCGGCAGCAACATAATCCACATAGGGATTGTCAAAGCGTCCCTGCTGGAACATGGAGGTTGCACGGTTGATATTGGCACGGTCCAGATCGGCCTTGTCGAGGATACCGCTGTTGACGGCCTCGATAATGTAGTCTGTGCGCAGGCCGGAACCAATGGCATCGCTGCCGGCGCGGATCAACTGAGCATAGCGCTCAACCTCGGTCATATCCTCAACACCGTAATTCTGAGTGGTGACGATGCCGGAGTCGGTGTTTACATAGCCATCGAAGCCCATGATGTCACGGAGCAGGGTGGTGATGATTTCCGGGTTGTAGGCAGAACCGAGCTGGTTGACCTTTATCTCGTGTCCACGATAGGTCTGCACTGCGCTGCGGGCGTCTGCGCTGTCGCGAGAGTAGCAGGGCATGATGGAACCGGCACCGGCATCAATAGCAGCCTGGAAGCCGACCAGCTGATACTTTTCAAGAGATCCGGCAGTCGGATAAAGGCGCCACTGACCGGTCTTGCTGTGAGATTCGAAACCATTCTCAGAAGAACCGTCGCCCGGGAAGTGCTTGACGGAAAGGGCAACTGCGCCGGGCTTCATGCCGCCGGTGCCGTTCTGATAGCCTTCTACAAGGGCGGTGATGATGCCGGCCGTTACCTCCGGACGCTCACCGTAAGTGGTGTTGTTGCGGGGCCAGCGGGGATCTGAGGCCAGGTCAATCTGCGGTCCGTACATGGCATTGATGCCCTGTGCAATCCACATCTGACGGTCTACCTCGGCATATTCCCGAATGGCGTCATAGTTGCCGTCGCCGGCAGCAGCAGCGGCCATACCCTGCGTATCCGGGAAACCGGCAGAGATCGGGTTGGAAATCAGCGTTGCCGGGATAGCCGGTACGCCGCGCAGTGCGGAATCCGCCTCTGCCATCTCGGTAATGACGTTGTTCAGCAGCGCAACCGTGGAGGCTTCAAAACCGAGGTTTCCACGATAGACGGCTGCACGGACCTTCTGGGTATTGATGACGAAAGAATCGAGAGATGCAAAGCCGTTGGCGTATGCATTTTTGCTCTCTTCCCCATCGGGAACCATCGCTACGATTGCACCGGGATTAATGGTTCCGTCCTCATTTTTTGCAGCTTCCAGTGTATTCACAACCGGATTGGTCATCAGGGCATTAACGACAAAACCAGCCTGATCCTCAAGCGTCATTTTGCTGACCATGTCAGTGGCGCGGACCTTTGCGTCAAGACGCCAGTCCTCAAAGTCATCCAGAACCTGGTTGTTGTTGCTGTCCCTGAAATAGAGACCATCCTGATTGATGACGCCAACCGTGGTCACACCGATGGTCGGGCCATTCTCATTCTCATAGAAGGCGGGCTCAAGATAGGTGACGGTGGGGTCCACCTCAGCCGGGTTATACGGCGCCGGGATATAGGCAGCACTCTCGGCCAGGGAAGCCGGGAAAATGGATACCAGCATGGTAAGCGCGATAAGCAGCGAAATCATTCTCTTCATGTTCCTTCTCCTCTTTTTTGAAGTCTGCCGATGTGCGTTGTTTAGTGTTGTTTTTCGGCATCTGAGAGGATTGTAACATAGGAAATAAGGCTGTAAAAGGGGTTTGACTTGAATGGACAGCAGGCCATCGTAAAGCACCCAAAATGCCGTTCACGTCAGAAAAGTGTCGTGAATGAAACAGGCAGGCACGGCCCTGCTTCTGGCCGGATATGAAAAAACCACCGGTTGTTCCGGTGGCTTTGGGGTATCCTGACAATCATGGGCACATGATGATGCTCAGCTTGAAGATGCCGTTCTCGGTGCGGATGGACATGGAGCCGTTATGATCGGTGGCGATGCGTTCAATGGACCTGACGCCGAACCCGTGGCCGCTTTCGGTCTTGGTGGACTGCGGGAGGCCGCCGGACATGGAAACCGTGCCCTCAAAGGTGTTTTCAATCTGCAGCACGACCATGTTTCCGCGGGCATTGCTCTTGAGCGAGATCATGCGGCTGCTTGGGTCGGTGACCTTTGAGGCAGCCTCAAGGGCGTTATCAAGTGCATTTCCAAAGAGGGAATAGATTTCCTTGTCGGTAAGGAAGGAGAACAGGCTGCCGTCAATCATGTAGGAGAACTTGATCTGACAGGACATGCAGAGAATGTTCTTTTCCGTGAGGACGACATTGATGGTGTCGTTGCCGCAGTCAATGACTGTGCTGTATTCGTTGATGGAATCCTCAAGCTCACTGAGGTGCTTTTCAAAGCTGTTCTTGCCTGCCTCAGACCGGATGGCGGCAATCTGGTGCTTGAGATCATGGCACTTGGTCTGCAGGGAGATGATGCCGTCGTGGCTCATCTCGTAGTAGCGCATCTTGTTGTTGATGAAATCGTGCATGTTGCTGTTTTCCATCTGTACATTCTCAAGCAGCGCAATCATGATGAGCGCGGCAAAGTTGATGATCGTGTACAGGAGGGCACAGAAGTAGTACAGAAAGAGTGCAGATGCGCTGCTGGTAAACACCTGGCCGCAGAACTCAAGGATGGTCTGACAGGCGACAAAGACGATGGAGAGGATGATCATGAGGCGGGGCGGTGCGTGATACGGGAGCTCCCGGACAATGTGCCTGTAGATATGGTGGCAGAGCATGCAGACGATGAAGTAGACGACGTAGGAGATCAGGGAACCTGCAATGCTGTAGAGCGACCACGGCGCATCAAGATGCTGGACCTGCAGCAGGCTGCTGAAACTTTTGAACAGGTTCCAGGCGATCTTGTAAATGGTCAGGGCCAGGAGGCCGTTGTAGAAGATTTCAGCGGTTGTCGCCCGGTAGCAGAGTCGATAGGCGAGCAGGAACAGAATAAACAGGGCCAGCAGCTGAATGCTGTAGCCTATGCCGCGCAGCGGGCTGCCCTGCAGGATGACATCCGAATAGGAGCGCACGCACCAGCTGACAAGGCACATCACCAGGAGTGCGCCGGATGCGCGCAGCGGGAAGCGGGCGCGCGGCCGGGCATTGCCGAGAATGATGAGCAGCATGAAATAGACAATGGCCGTGGAGATGCGGTGATCTATTGCGCCTATCCAGGCTTGATCGGCGGTAATCATAGACTGTCCCCCAGAAAACTTGAGAAGCGCTGCATCAGTTCCTTGCGGTGCGATTTCGAGATGGAAATCTGGGTATTGCCGATGGTCAGGGTGTCCGTTGTGATGCTTGAGACATGCCTGAGATTGACAATGAAGGAACGGTTGCAGAGTACAAAATTCCGCTCATCCAGCTTCTTGGCGATATCTGAAATCCGGCCGCGGATGGTGTATTCCCTGCCGTCCGCAATATGGTAGATCAGGTTGTGATCCAGCACCTCGACATAGAGGATGTCGTTGGTGGACAGGGATACCATGCCCTCGACTGTCCGAAGCGGCAGAACGGTGTTGGAGTTGTCATGCAGGCGGCGCATGGCCTTGTCAAGGACATAGGTGATGTTCGCCAGGGTGGCCGGCTTGATGATGAAATCAAGCGCATCAACCTCATATCCCTTGATGGCAAACTGCCCCATGTTGGTGACAAAGATCAGCACGGAGTCCCGGTTGATTTTCCGCATAAAGCGCGCGGTATCCAGTCCGTCCAGACTGCCCATTCGGATATCCATGAAGACGATGTCATGGTTTTCCGTGCTGCGGATGAAATCAAGACCGTCGCTGAATCGGTGAATGAGATGGGGAATCCCGTTTGTTTTGAAGTATGAATCAACGTGTGAGATGAGAGACGAGGCATCGCCTGGATCGTCATCAACAACAGCGATAAGAATCATGATATCTTCTCCTTATCAGTACCTGAATATTTCCCGGCTGGCTGAGTGATGCTGCAAGGGAAGCTGCACACAGCAGATGCAATGCGTGATTAAAGAGAAATGCGGATTTTCATCCTGTATCAGACGGGATGAAGGCAGGAATTTTGCCGGCGAGGCGATCCTTTTCCACACAACGGGAACCTGCTGCCTCAGGACGGCAGCCCGATTCAGAGAGGATCATATTGCCGGGTATGATTGCCACCAATACAAAGTTTAGTGCCGGGAGGGTGTGAAGTCAAGCTTTTCAGATAATTTGATGAGGCGGGTGCCAAAAGGGTAGACACTCTTCGTATAGTTTCCCATACAGGCTACCTCACATAGCCGTTACACCCAAAGAGGCTATAGTGTAGTGGTCGTCATTAATCCATGATCGGGATGCCGGAAAACAACCGGTGGTGACAGAATGTCACAGTTGGAGACTGTAAAGAGATCGGGGAAAGCCTTACGTCCAATGTTTGCACTGCCATTAATGTCAGCGTTTACCGT
>JAFSZW010000125.1 GCA_017458865.1 Clostridia bacterium | reverse complement strand
TGATTTGGCATAAAATCAACCGGAATGCCCCACTTGATGGACGTTCTTGAAACGCACAGGTCCTGCAGACCAGGCAGAAGGAAGTTATTGAGCATCTCCGCGGTGCGGGCATTGGGCTGGATGAAATCCGGATTCTCCCGGATGTAGTTGATCAGCCAGTCCTGATACTTGCTGAGACGGAAGAAATACGCGTCCTCGCGCATCCGCTCCACCGGGCGTCCGCAGTCCGGGCAGCAACCGTCCTTGAGCTGCAGTTCAGTCCAGAACGCCTCGCATGGCGTACAGTACCAGCCTTCATACTGGCCCATGTAGATATCATCCTGGTCATACAGCTGCTTGAAGATCTTCTGGACGCCCTTGATATGACGCTCATCCGTCGTGCGGATGAAATCGCTGTAATCAACGTCCATGAGCTTCCACAGTTCCTTGATACCCGCAACGATATGATCGACATACGCCTGCGGGGTCACGCCGGCATCCCTGGCCTTGCGCTCAATTTTCTGTCCATGCTCGTCGGTACCGGTCAGGAAATAGACATCATGACCTGTCAGGCGCTTAAACCTGGCCATGGTATCTGCCGCCGTCGAGCAGTAACTGTGACCGATGTGCAGGTTATCGCTCGGATAGTAAATTGGTGTTGTAATGTAATATTTGGGTTTGTCGCTCATACATTTCCTCCTCTATCCCCAGCATCTCATCCAAAAACGGAATGCCGCATGAATCTGTTTCAAAACTCAGGTATTTTACACTATTCTCCCATGAAAAGCAAACAATTGCCGCAATATCCGCCTATACCGCTGGTATAGCCTGACACATAGCCGGCAAAAGCCCGTTCCGCGCTCGCAGATACGGGCTCTTAAGGCCGGGATACGTGCACAATCACTGGCCGCAGCAGCGTCAACGCCGTGTTATCTGATACCGCCGCCAGACAATTTTCGTAACCGCTCCGCCGTCCTCGTCAAGATAGTACGAGAGTTCCACAAAGATCGTCTGTTTTTCATCCACCGGATCATAGTAGTGAATCGCATACGTGCCGTCATCCTCATGCCGGTATGTGCCGAACTGGACATTCGCTGAGTTCCAGTTATAGAGCAGACGGTTTCCATAATCATCCAGCGCGGGATGGCCGAGATCGCGGAATTTTGCCATGACATCCGACGCCTTCATGCCAACCTTGGTTGTTCTTGGGGCGACCATCTTTGAACTCGACGTTTCAAGCATCACGAGCACCGGATCCTTGCCCGAGGTCTTAATCGTAAACCAGGCTCTTCCCCAGTCATACACGGCCTCGTAGGTCTCCATTTTTGCATCGTACCACCGGTCCTCCGGCAGCAGCTCATAACTTAACGGCGCCCCCCAGGATTTGACAAAGGTGTTGTAGGTGGTCTTGTATAGCGACATGTTCTTGAACGAATCGTTTTCATCCGTAAACATGCGCTTGAGGTTGCCTTCCACTTTGTAGGTAACCTTCATCTCGTAGCTGACTTTCCCGTTCTTATCCACAGAAATGGCACGGAGCACTGAATCGCCGACCGGGAGCTGAATGGGATGGTCATCGCTGTACAGCGTTGAGTCCACCGTCGCCTGACGGCCGTCCAGCGTGTAATAGATTGCTACAATGTTGCGGTTCTTTTTGGGATCCTCATCGCCCGGACGAAGGGAGACCTTTGGTGCGGTCTTGTAGACACCCGACTTGTAATTCGCTTTTGGGGCTGCCGGTGTCGGGATGATGACAGTATAGTTGGCCGTTATTTGCTCGGACGGCATGCCGTTTTCCGTAAAGCCTATGGCCTTGACGGTCATCTTGCCCTCATACAGGTGGATCTTTGTCCCCTCTGTGTAGATCAGACCGGACTCAGATGGGTCCGTTCCGTCCGTTGTGTAGTAGACAATCTCATCTTTCGGGATCGTGATGGTGACATCGATTTCCTCATTGTACCGGCCTTCCGGGTGAGAGAACGACGGTGCCACCGGCGTATAGGCCCGAATCATGATGTCAAATTCCTGTGTCGATTCGAGCGTATTGGCGCTTGCCTGTTTCATGAGCGACAGCGCCTCGGCGTAATAACCCCGCTTCTGGTAAATGCTGATGAGGCTCCTGTACGCACTTGGGTGCTGCGGCGCGATCTCATTGATCAGTGACTCATAGATCTTTACCGCCTCATCCTCATACCCCAGTTCGAGCTGTGCCTGTGCCATATACAGAAGCGCATCCACATTTTTCGGTTCACGCTCAAGCGCTACACCGAGCTTTTCAACCGCACTGCTGTAATAGGCCTGGTCAAGCAGCTGCTTGCCCAGCGTGATATAGGCGTCCGTCCTTGCAAAGGACCATCCCCACTCCGCCATCATCTGCTGACCGTCCTCAGTCTGCGTCAGGATATAGGTGCCATACGCAAACGTAAAGAACAGAATCAGCATGATGCCGCGCAGTGCGAAAAACAGACGCTTGTGCGATTTCCGGGTGAGCGGCGGATTCGCCATTGCCGGCTTTGCATTGACCTTTTTGCGAATCGGGTTGCCCGGATGACGGACGTACCGGACATCCTCATCAACCCGCTGCTCACTGCGCTGCACAGCTTTGGGCACATGATACCGTTCCTGTGAATCCTCTGCGGATCCCCGTCTCGGCTCAACCGGTTCAGAAGGCTGCCTCAGATTCTGCCGGGCCCGGCTCTTCGCCGCGTCTTCCCTTGCCTCCGCATAGTCGTGTTTTCTGTCATTGTCGGCGCGCTGCTGAGACGGAATCGGCTGCACACGCCGCTTCACCCGTACCTGCTGATTCTCGGGAATATCCGCTTCCGCCCGTTTACGCTTGTAGACATGAATCATGGCATTGCAGCCCGGACACTTAATCGCTGTATCCGATATCTGCCTGCCGCAGTTTGGACAAATCATACGGTATTCCCTCCTTTCGCAAATCCTGGTCATTAGGCAGCCAGATGTTCACCACATGGCTGTCTATCCCGTCTTTTCCTCTCAATTTGCCATTTTTAAACAGTCTGAGCGGGCATTCGCCCTGTCCGTCACACAGTGACGGCATGAAAAAGCATAGCTGCAGCGCTATCAGAGACGCCCGAGGGCCTCATAATAGGGATCCCCGGCGTATTCCCGTTCAGCAGGCCGGTCACCGCCAAGTGCTTCAATGGCATTGGCGATTTCAACAAAATCCAGATACCCGAGTCCCGGCTCGCGGCTCGCCTCAACGAGCACCGGCAGGGCACGCTCATCGCCGTACTTGGCCAGATAGGAGGCAAACAGTGCCCGTTCGTCGGTCTGCGTCCTGAAACGCTCCTCAAGGATGCTGTAAATCCTGTCATCATGTTCAAAGTTGCAGAGAATATCGGCAAAGATATTCTTTGCTGCAGCGCCCGCCCGCGGATACCTGGCAAGCACCGGTTCCATCACCTCGCCGCCCATGGCGACAAGGCTTTCAGCGCAGATATCGCCGAGATCGCTGGGTTCCTCAAGCGGCGTGATGATATCGAGATAATGCTCCATCGGCGCATTACCGCCGATTTCCTGCATCAGGGAAACCGCTGTCATGCGGATTTCCTCATCCAGTGAATCGTCCCGGATCATTTCAAGGAGATAAGGTTCCGTCCCGGGAACGGCAACAATACGCTCCATGAGGAGATCCGGCACGGACACACGTTCCCGGATATGAGCTTTGAGCGTCTCTATCAGCTCAGCGGGATCCGAGAATGCCTCATACCACTCCTCAGGGCTCTTCCCGTCAAGCAGTGCCAGCGGCGTTTCAAGGAAGGTCATGTACACATCCGGAACCATCTCCTCAAGCTTATCGAGGTTGTTTCCATACTGAGCGCTGTGTTTCTGCATCCACGCCTTCAGATACTTTTCAAATTCAGCATCCAGATTAACGATCCTCATCCTGTTCACCTTCCTTTTTGAGTCCTTCCTCAAGAAGTGCCTCAAGCTCGGCGCCTGTAAACTTATAGTGCCTGCGGCAGAAATGACAGGTTACCTCGCATCCGTTCTGCTCGCGGATGAGTTCACGAATGCTGCTTTCGCCCATGGAAAGAATCACCTGTTCAATTTTCGGCCTTGAGCAGTCACAGGTCAGTGAAAGCGGCATGGACTCAAGAATCTCTGGCTCCAGTCCGCGGAATGCCGCCTCGACAATCTCCTCAAGCGTCATCTCGGAAATCAGCTGAGAGATGCTGCCAAAGAGTTCTGCCCGGATTTCAAGCTGCTCTATGAGGTGCTCCGAACACTCCGGCATTGCCTGAATCAGCACGCCGCCAGATGCAATGACCTGCTCCCCGACCAGGGTGCCCAGGGCACAGAGTGTCGGTGTCTGCTCGGATTCCAGATAGTACATGGCAAAATCCTCTGCCACCTCGCCGGACACCAGTGCAACCTTGCCCAGATACGGCTCACCAAATCCATATGACCGCATGATTGTCAGCTGTCCGTCCCGGCCAAGTGCGCCGCCGACGTCCAGTTTTCCATCCGGCTTGAGCTTAAGCTCGACCTCGGGATGCTCGATGGTGATTTTTACCTTTCCATCCGGACCTGCCACGGCGCACATGGGACCTGCCGGCCCGCCGCCGTTGATTGTTGCCGTGATGCGGTCCCCGTCGCTTTTCAGATTGACGCCCATCATGGCCGTCGCCGCGATCATCCGTCCCATGGCTGCGCTGCAGGTATTGCTCGCAGTGTGGATGTCCCTGGCCATCTGGGCCATCGCGGTTGTATCACATAAAAAGACCCGCGCCTCACCGCCCATGAGGGTCAGACGAAGCAGCCGTCCCTTGCCTGTTTCCATATTCATTTTTTCCTCTGTTCCAGTCCGGTTTCCCTGAATGGACCTGCCATACCAGAAATCGGCATGCCGGTTCCGGACCAATCCTTGTTATTGTCTTTTTCTGTCTGTCGCAGCCTGCTAAAGAGACGAACTCATGCTGTACACAGAGACACTGCGGGCAGTTGTCACGCGTTGCGTGCACGGATATGCATCCGCATATCGTCCATCCGGGGTGCCTGCATGGTCATCTCGCCAAAGCACTCCACCTGGTCAAATCCGGCATTTGTGAGCATTTCGCGGAGCTCTGCCTCACCGTATGCGCGCAGATGGTGTTCCTCGCGGAAACGGCGGTACCGCCCGTCCGCCTCCTGGACAAAGAACGTAATGTCCATTCGGACGCTCTGCGTATCTGCATTCCAGGTATTCTGCCAGAGATACGCCATGCCCTGACGTTCCTCGCCAAGGAATGCGTTGCCGATCTGTCCTTCCAGCTTGGCGCGCGTCGAGACGTCCAGGCAGAGCAGGCCGCCAGGTTTCAGGACGCTCTTGCAGCGTTTCAGGAATTTCATGACATCGTCCGGTTCGCGCAGGTAATTGAGCCCGTCGCAGGTACAGAGCACCGCGCCGGCACGTCCTGGCACCTCCAGTCTGGTCATGTCCTGACAGACAAGCGGAACGCTGACCCCAAAGTCGCGCATTTTCCGCTCCGCTACCCGGAGCATCTGAGGCGAAATATCCACGCCCAGCATGTTAAAGCCAAATGCGGCCAGCCGCGCCGTGAGACTTCCTGTCCCGCAGGCGCATTCAATAACCCGGCCGAGGCGTTTTGCCGGCACGCCTGCGTCGCCAAGGAGGAGTCTCCGGTAATATGCCGCCCACGCATCATAATCTATATCATCCATGAGCGCGTCATATACCTCAGCAAAGCTGCCATATGCCCCGTCACTCATCATCGTCGTCATCATCGTCAATATCCAGATCGTCGTCCTGTTTTTTGCGGTTCAAAAGGCCCCTGATGCCGGACGGTTTGCTCTCAGCGTCTTGCGTCTTCCTGGCAGCAGTGGGCATTCCCTCTTCCTCATCATCCTCGTCATCCACGTCAAGCTCATCATACTCCGCCGGACGGAGTCCCTGACCGACCTGGGCGCCCTCAATGCGCGGATTGAGGTACTTGTCAAAGATGCCGTTTGCGAAAGAGGCATAAATCAGCCGGGACATGGCAAAACCGAAAAAGACATAGTAGAGCGTGCAGACCATAACCATGATGGCATTGCCCGTGAAAATACCCATGCCGAAAAAGAAGACGGGAATGAATGTGATTATCCGGCTGAGCAGCATGGTCGGCAATGACGCGCTGGCCATCAGGATGCCGTTCCGGTAAACATTCACAAAAGACAGTTCATACCCCACGATGAGCGGATACAGGAGCGGCAGCATGACCGTGTACATGAGCAGCAGCATGAGCACTATGCCAAGCGGCACATACAGCAGCGGTGACTCCTTGCCCATCTGGCTGTAGAAATTCACGGCGGTATAGACAATCACGGGAATCAGAGAGGTGATCACCGATACACCGAGGGCCTGTTTCCAGTTCGACTTGAATGCGTCCTTGAAATCAGAAAACAGGAAAGAGTGCTGGTCCCTTGCCCAGTTGCGCATGACATAGGCTGCACCTGCCGAGGATGGACCGGTAATGGCAATACAGGGAATGAGCCCGATGAGCCACATCATGAGATATCCGCTCAGCTGCTGCAGGAGCGTGGACGCCTCAATGCTCTCGGTGTCAATGCTCTGCATGGCCGCAATGTTCATATACGTCCAGAAGATGAACGGAAGCCAGAACAGGAGCTGCAGCATGTTTACCTTGACGAGGTCAAATATATGATCCTTGAGCACCAGAAAGAACAGGGAGATCCTGTTTTTCGGCATGTTGGCCTCGGTATAATCCCGCTGTCCCGCCTTGCCGTAGTAAAAACGATCAAATAAGCCCATCCGCTAAACCTCCTCATCAAAACCGATCAGTCCCGCAAACATCGCCAGGCCGTAAACCAGCGCCTGTTCGTCAAACCCGAATTGCGGGGAATGCAGTGGACTGCTGTGCGCATCATCCATGCATCCAAGGAACACAAAGGCTCCGGGGACTGCCAGCTGATAATATGAAAAGTCCTCCGCTGTCATTTTCGGAATCGCCGGCATAAACCGTTCGCGGCAGACATCCCGTACCCGCTCAAATGCACGCTCATCATTGCATGTGCACGGATAATACACATGCTTTTCAAGCGTCCCATGAACGCCAAATGCCGCCTCAATGCCGGCCAGCTGCGCCCGAATCATGCCTTCAATCTGGTCAAACACGGCATTTGAGTATGTCCTCACAATGCCCTCAAGCTTTGCAGATCCCGCCAGCGTGTTCCGGATCTGCCCGGCGCTCATGCGTCCTATCGTCACAACCGCGCGCTCAGCGGGGTCTATCTGCCTTGATACGATGCTCTGCAGTCCTGTCACAAAATATGAGGCTGCAAGAATGGCATCCCGTCCCATATGCGGTGCTGCGCCATGGCTGGCCTTTCCCTCAAACAGCACATCTATCTCGCACGTAGAGGCCATCATGGGGCCAGATGCGCATGCCATGCGTCCAAGCGGGACATCCGGCATTACATGCAGACCATAAATCTCCCGCACATCCGGTGACCTTAGCACGCCGGCCTCGACAAGCCGCTTTGCGCCCCCCGTCGTTTCCTCTGCCGGCTGGAAGATCAGGACCACGTCCTCCATCAGCTGCGCGCGCCGGTCCGCAATGAACCTCGCCAGCCCCAGCAGCACCGCCATGTGACCATCATGTCCGCAGGCATGCATCCTGCCCTCATGCGTGGACGCAAACGGGCAGCCCTCTGGCTCGTTAATCGGCAGTGCATCCATATCAGCGCGAAACGCGATTGCACCGGCTTTTGCGCCATTGCCCCTGAATACGCACCGGATACCGGTGTCAAGTACCTCAGTAAGCTCATCCGGGCACAGCAGTCTCAGCTGCTCCAGAATGTACCCTTTCGTCAGCCATTCCGCATTGCCCAGTTCGGGTATCCGGTGCAAAGCACGACGATGCCGGACCAGGTCCGCAAAATAAGACTGCGCTTCCTGTTCATATTTCAACAAATCAGATCATTCCTTACTGTGCTGCATCCTTCCCTCCTGTCCATTCTCCCGAAACACATGGAAAAGAAGGCGGCAATAAATCAGTGTAATTGTATCACACAACAGCCATTCGGTCCAGTTGCATTTTCCTGACCGGGCATCTTTAGGCTGTGCAGCGCGTCATTCCAGGGCTTTGCAATGCACATTCCGCCCATGACCTGTCCAATCCCGTTTCAGCTCCCGTTTCAGATGATTACGCTTTGCCCTGTATGAGGTGCGTCGCATCCGGCAAAGGCCCATCAGTTGCTGATTGACGTCTTTAAACCCGAATGATATAATGTGCCGAATTCTTCAAAAAGAGAGGTTCAATTATGGATCGTAAATATAGAGTCGGTATTATCGGCGCCACCGGTATGGTTGGTCAGCGCTTCATCACGCTGCTCCATGACCATCCCTGGTTTGAGATTGCCGTACTGGCTGCCAGCGCAAACAGCGCCGGAAAAACATATGAGGAAGCAGTAAGCGGACGCTGGGTCTTCCCGGATCCCATCCCCGCGAATGTCCGCAGCATGCAGGTAAGGGATGCGGCACTTATCCAGCCAATCGCGGCGTGCCGGATGTGCCCATGATCATCCCGGAAATCAACCCGCAGCACGCGGAGATTATCCCGGTCCAGCGCCGTCGTCTCAATACCCGCAGCGGGTTTATCGCAGTCAAACCGAACTGCTCCATCCAGTCCTATGTGCCCGCCATCAGCGCTCTCATGGACCTCAAACCGACGCGCGTCATCGTCTCCACCTATCAGGCAATTTCCGGTGCCGGCAAGACCTTTGAACGATGGCCGGAAATGGTTGACAATGTCATCCCCTATATCGGCGGTGAGGAAGAGAAGAGCGAGCAGGAACCGCTCAAGATCTGGGGCCATATTGAAAATGACCAGATCGTCCCGGCTGCTGCCCCCATCATTTCTGCACACTGCATTCGCGTTGCTGCCTCAGACGGCCATCTGGCCACCTGCTGGATGTCCCTTGACAAGCAGGTCTCTAAAGAGGAGATCATTGCCAGGTGGCAGGCATATGAAGGCCTGCCGCAGAAGGAACATCTGCCGAGCGCACCGATGCCGTTCATGCAGTACTTTGAGGATCCGTCCCGTCCGCAGACACGCCTGGACCGTGACTTTGAGCGCGGCATGGGCATCTCTCTCGGACGCCTGCGCGGCGATTCCCTCTTTGACTGGCGCTTTGTCGGTCTTTCGCACAACACACTGCGCGGTGCCGCAGGCGGCGGCGTGCTGAGCGCTGAGTTCCTCTGCCACGCCGGATATATTCCATTCAAATAATCACGCTATCCAAAAGGAGCAGATACCAACGGCATCTGCTCCTTTTTGTATGTCTGTCAGTCAATTGACCATGTGCCCTGAGCCGTTCCCGAAAAACCGCTCACGCATTCCCAGACGGAGGACTGAATGCGCACGGTCGCCTCGTGGTCAGCACGAAGGGAGACCGCTGTATGGATGGCGCATGATGTGTCACTGATCAGCTCAATGTGTGACCGGTACTCAGACTGTGTCACCATGGCGGCACTTGCAATGCACAGTCCTATCGGGCTGAACACGCCATCTGTCCATGTATCCGGTTCACAGGGGATGGTGTACGTCTCCATCTCTGTCACAAACCCGAGTGCATCCGGCGACAGTTCAAGTGCCAGAACCGGTGCAATCGGCGATTTGAGACGTATGCATATCCTGCGGTCCGGCCTTTTGCCGGATACTGAACGGAATTTCATGTTACCGGTGCACTCCAGAATATCCGGATCATCCACCAGGGAAGTCTCCGCCCGCATGTCCGCCAGATGGCGGAAAAAGGCGTCATAGATCGGCTGAACGCCTGTCCCGTTCAGGATCAGATCACCCGTGGTTGCCAGAATCAGATCTGCCTCAGGCAGGCAAATGCCCATCTGGCCGCCCATGCCGTACATGCTGAATCCCCGCCTCGTCCGCCAGAAGAAGTATCCGTAGCCGTGTTTTTCCTCCGGCATGCTCCGCGTATCGGTTGCAATCTGGAAGCTGGTCGCCGCCCTCAGATAATCCGGGTCAATCAGGCCCCGTCCGTCACTCAGGCAAAACGCGGATAGCGTCGCAAGATCCGACAGCGGCATGATCAGGCCTGTCCCGCCCTGCGGATTGCCCGTCTGGTCTGCGAGCCATTTCACCGGGCCGCGAATGCCAATGGGATTAAACAGCCGACGTGAGATAAAGGACAGCAGCGTCTCGCCCGAGAGCCGCTCCACAAGGGAGCCCAGCACCTGAGATGCACCGGTGTCATACGTGAAGATGGTGCCTGCAGCATGCTCCGGCGTGCCCTCAAAAAACGGCTTTGTCCAGTTGGCGTCTACCATGGGACGGTATACTGTCTTGTCGTAGCACGTCGCCATGGTGAGGAGATCCCGCACGGTAAGCCGCGCGATTTCATCCGGCGCCATCTGCCCGGCATAATCTTCAAAATACGGGACAATATGATCCCCCAGATGAAGCTTCCCGTCCCCGACCAGGATGCCAACAGCCAGTGATACGACGCTCTTGCTGACCGAATACATTCTGTGCGGCACATCATTGCGAAATGGCAGTGCACTGCCTGCGGCAATCCGCTGACCGCCCTGCCGGATCTCAAACCCATGAAGGTTGAGCGGCTCAATCTCATTAAGAAAACCAATAATGTGGTCTTTTGCCTGCATGATTTTCCCTCCAATTCCTCAACGGGAATCTATCTCACGGTCCACCTGACAACACCCTGAACATTTAATAAAGCGCCTGGTCTACACCTTCACATGCGGATTGGTATATTGCCCGTGTTTCTTTGTCTTTCCACTGCCATACTGGATT
>JAFSZW010000124.1 GCA_017458865.1 Clostridia bacterium | reverse complement strand
CGCGGCAACATTTCCTTCGATGATATGTACATGTCCGGAGATGCGCTTTCCATCTGTCAGGCAGCCAAGTCGCACAATGGCATCGTCATCGTCCAGGTGGACAAGATTGTGGACATGCCCTCACGCCCGAGAAACGCCATTATTCCGGGATGCCTCGTGGATGCCATCGTCGTCGTTGAACCCGAGGAAAAGGAAGATGCTCTTCAGGCGCTCACCGGCAGCTTTGAGATTCGGTACGAGGACTGGAATGTATGGACGGAAAAGCTCGAAAATCTGACATCTGCCCATCGCAAGGACAGTATCTCCGCACAGATTATCGGCGAACGTGCCTCACACGAGCTGCACAAGGAGGATATCGTCAATATCGGTATCGGCATTCCTGAAACCATATCCAACTTTGCCAGGAAGAGCGGCATGCTTGACCATATCACGCTCACCGTTGAATCGGGAAGCATCGGCGGTTTCCCCGCCTCCGGCAAGTTTTTCGGTGCAATGATTGGCGCTGCCTCTGTCTATGATATGGCAAACCAGTTTGATCTTTACAATCATGGTGGGCTGGATATCTGCTTCATGGGTGCCCTTGAGGTCGACCAGTACGGCAATGTCAATGCCCACCGCGGTCCCGGCGCCTATGCCGGTATCGGCGGATTTGCCAACATCACGGCAAGGACGCCCACCGTCGTGTTCTGCATGACATTTAACACCAAAGGGCTGAACGTCACAAAAGCGGATGACGGCACCATCGCCATTCAGGAAAACGGTTCCATTCCGAAATTCGTAGAACATGTCCGCAGCATTTCCTTCTCCGCCAAAAACGCTGTAAAGCATGGTCAGAAGGTCCTCTACGTGACGGAACGCTGCGTATTCATCCTCAATCCGCGCGGTCTCAAGCTGCTTGAGGTTTACCCCGGCATTGATGTCCAACGCGACATTCTTGATCTTCTGCCGTTCAGTATTGAGGTATAATGACAGCCCGGCATCTGCCGGGCTGTCGCTGTATATGGGGCAACCTGCCTGTGCTGTGTTTCACTGAATGGTATGGTTTGACGCCTGGCGCCTGCCGGTCACAAGCAGGGCCAGAATGATGCTGCCGAGCATCCCTGAAAACTTGCCGATCAGCAATGCGGGAACCAGTTCCGGCTCCATGGCAAGTGTGAACCCAAAGTGTGCCGCCAGTGCAGATGCACCAGAAACCAGGGCAGCGCCGTTAACCACGCGGCTCCTGTCGTCCATATGACCAAACATGCCCAGTGCAGGCGTCACGCTGATTGCCCCAATCATCAACCCCGTCGTACCGTCTGAATTCATGCCCGTGCGCCGGGCAAACCAGCGGATCGGCCGGTCCATGAGGCGCTTGATGAGCTCAGCCAGAGGAAGGGTGCCCAGCATGACAATGCCGATGGAACAGACAACCTGCATCGCCTCCTCAAGCGGAATCATGCCCGGAAGGAGTTCAAAACCAGTCAGATAGCGAACCACCACCAGGATGAGGCCAACCGTGGACAGCACCTGAATGCCCTTTGCCGCTTTGCTGAATCCACGGATCATCGTGTCCTGAAACCGGATCATCCCGATGCACAGCAGAATCGACAGGCATACAACCGGGATACTGGCTGTCAGGAGCTCGCCCATGGTAAGGCCCGCTGCAATCCCGCCAGTCAGCAGTGTAAGCGGGAGCGTACTGAATCCCAGCAGCAGTCCCCTTGCAAAGCTGTTTCGCGCCTCAGGCGGAATCAGGCCCATCCCGACAGGAATTGTAAAGACGACTGTGCAGCCAAATGTCGCCGCGATAAGGATGCCGGCAAACCGGCCTATGGCAGGATTGACCGCCAGATTCATTGCCAGCTGATAACCGCCCATATCTATGGCAAGAACGCCGCCGAACGTCCCCGGATCCAGGTGCAGAAACCGGCATGCCGGCGCAATCACGGTCTCAATAAAGCCGGAAATCGCCGGGATCAGGCACATGATACCCGGCATAGACAATGCCAGCGGTCCGAGCAGGTTGAATCCTTCCTCGAACCGTTCACCTAGACCGAACCGGTTGTTCAGGATGCGATCCACACCGCCGCATACAGCTCCAAAGGCCATGAGCGCCATCAGAATCTGATTCATACACGCCTCTTATACCCGTATAAGGAAAAGTCCGGGAATCCCACTGATACCTGCAGTCTGTCAATCAGATTGATTCCAAAGCACCGCGAAATCAGGCAACCTTCCATAATCTGCATTCACTCAGCCCGCCCGGGCATCCGCAAACGCCGCTGCTCACTGCTGCACAAACGCCGCAACCCGGGTTTCCACATTCTTCTGCAGATTCCGGTAGAAGAAAACCAGATCGTACAGATGATATTCCCCTGCCGGGAAAACGCTGTCAACAGCCATCAGCTCATCCCGGTTCTCCATATCCGTCGCAATGAGCTTTCCGCTGCCTGAATCAATGACAGCGCCGCAGTACTGCGGAATCTCCATTGTGACCTCCCCTTGGCTGTTCACGACGGTAAAGCCAAGGTTTTCCGTCTTCGCCGCCGGCGTTGAGTCCGTTTTCCAGTTCAGCGGATTGATGGATGCCTCTTTGCTCTTTGGCATCTCATATGCTGCATCCACGGCGTTGTAGCTGATGACAACGCCGGTATCCGTTTCCCCTTCTGCCATCCTGATCTGCGGATTCGCCCTGAGGTAATCCTCAGTCACTGTCATTCCGATCGCATATGCCGCAACCATTCGGGATGTGAGCACTTCCGTCTCACAAAACTCGGCAAGCAGACGCAGAAGCATTTGAGCGCCCTGAGAATAGGCAAACAGAACCACCGGACGCCCTTCGTTCAGATGCTCCACATAATACAGCCAGGCGTTCCTGACATCATTGTAGGCAATATCAAAAAAGGTTTCATTCTGCCCGACAATATAATCGGCGACTCTCCCATTCGTCTGCAGATAGCAGCCAATGCTTGCCTCCCGGTAAAACGGTGCAAAGATATTCGTGCACCCTGAGACAATACCCTTCTCAATTTCCAGCGTCTTTACATACCTGGCTGCATTTCGTTCAACGGTGATATCATCATTTCCCGGCTCGATCATCTTCATATTCACCGTAGGCAGCAAAAAGAATGTATCCACCTCAAACCCGGTTGTCTCAGGCATTGAAACCCAGCTGTTCGAATCCGCATAATCCGGCTGCCCGTCAGCCAGAAAGACCTGAGGGACAACGTAACTCTCCTCACAGTATCCAAGGCTTATTCCCATCAGGCATATAGCCAGCAGCAGACACATCAGAACGTTTTTGCCAAGCCACTTCATTGCAGTTTCCTCCAGACTATATCTTTCCTTTTCAAAGAAAAAGCAAGCAGATTCTATCCAAAACAGCTATTATCTGCAACCATTTTCCATCCCGCCCATGGCCAGTTCCGGTTCATGCCAGGTGCTCTCGTTTGTCCTCTGCCGCTTCCATCAGATACAGTCATCAGGACCCATCGCGCCGGGCATATGGCTGCATCTCATTGCCTGGCACTGTCCGGTTCCTGTCATCTCTTTGCCCGACGCCCGCTGTCACCGGGCATCATGCCTGAGACCGAGCTTTCGCTTGAATGCGAGAATCCGGTAAACACTTTCGTCGAGGCGCTCCATGGAAATCCTGCCATCCTCAACCGCCGCCGCAACGCCGTCAAAGGCAGTTGCGTAATCGTATGGCATCAGGATGATGTCCGCGCCGGCCAGGAAGCATCTGATGCTTGCTTCATCAGATGGATACTTTTCATGGATTGCTCTCATCGCCAGCGCATCTGTAACGATGAGCCCAGTATATCCCAGTTCACCTCTCAGCTTTTCTGTCAGGATTTGCCGGGAAACAGTGGAAGGTTCCTCCGTCCCGGTGACATTTGGCAGCGAAATGTGCGCGGTCATGATCATCTCACAACCGGCAGCGATACCGGCCATGAACGGAATCATCTCACACGCCCTGATCTCATCCCAGGTCTTCAGTGTCTCCGCATAACCAACATGCGTATCGGCAGATGCATCCCCATGCCCCGGAAAATGCTTCATACATCCGGTAATGCCTGCATCCTCTAGCCCTTTCAGAAACTGGGTGACCATTTTTGCAGCCATCACGGGATCACTCCCAAATGCCCGGTTCCCGATGACCGGACTCTCCGGGTTTGTGTTGAGATCTGCCACCGGCGCAAAATCAACGTCCAGCCCGTAATCCCTGAGATACTGGCCAATCGCGTATGCCGCCTCATATGCCTTTGCAGGATCGCCCCTGCTGCCGATTTCCTCCATTGGTTCAATCCTGGGCACATCAAAGCCATACGGGTGGTTTCCAATGCGCGCGACACGTCCGCCCTCCTCGTCAATGGCCAGGAGCGGCGCATCTGTTCCAAGCGCATGCAGTTCCGTGGTCAGCGTATGGAGCTGCTCGGGATTCACAATGTTCTTCCTGAACAGGCAGAATCCGCCGCAGGGATATGTTTCAAATGCTTCCCGCATCTTCTGCGTCAGTTCCACTGAACCGACGATATTGATATCCTCTAACTGTTCAATCTGAAACTTTCCATCCAGCGCATCCGGACGAATTACAAACAGCTGCCCAACCTTTTCGCGCAGCGACATCTTCTCCATCGCAGCGCGGATTTCATCCTGTTCAGCACATGCGCTGCGGTGTGCAGCAGAAAGCAGCGCCATGATGGATATCATTCCCAGAGATTTCAGAATCATAATCGTTTCCTTTCCGGGCGGACGCAGTCACCGGTCCCTGACAGGTATGCTGCGTTCACAATGTGGCCTAATCATAACAGTTCCAGCAGCAGATTTCAATCTGTACGTCATTGATTACCCCATGCCGACTCACATCAGGCTCACGTCTTGTCTGAATAAATCCCTGCCGTCCTTTTGCCGACCTTTTCCCCGCTGCCAGTCACCCATTCCCAACACAACGATCCGGAGGATCTCTTATGATCATCAATACAGGTCAGCGGACCGATATCCCCGCTTTCTATGCCACATGGTTTGCCAACCGGCTCAAAGCAGGCTTTGTTCTGGTCCGCAATCCATACAATCCCCAGTCGATCAGCCGATACAACCTGTCACCGGATGTTGTGGACATTATCGGATTCTGCACCAAAAACCCGGAACCGATGTTTGAGTACATGCATCTGCTCAGACCATACGGTCAATTCTGGTATGTCACCATTACCCCATACGGCAGGGAAATTGAGCCCCATGTGCCAGGCAAGCTGCAGGTGCTTGAAAACTTTAAACGCCTGTCCGAATCCGTCGGTCCGGACTGCATCGGCTGGCGGTATGATCCCATTTTTATCAGCGATTCATACCCGGTAGAGCGGCATATCCGTGCCTTCTCATACATGGCAAAAGCCCTTGAGGGATACACGAAAACAGCCGTCATCAGTTTCATTGACCTGTATGGGAAAACCCGTCGGAATTTCCCGGAAGTCCGTCCTGTTTCGCTTGAGGATCAGCTCACGCTTGGCAAAGCCTTTGCCGATATCTGCAGCGCTTACGATATGACGCTGCGTCCCTGTGCAGAGGGGCAAGTGCTTGCTCAGTTCGGTGCGGACTGCAGCGGCTGCATGACCATCCCCATGTATGAAAAGGCACTTGGCGTCCGTTTGCATGTTCCAAAAAAGGTTCCCGCCCGGTCTGAATGTGCGTGTTACCTGAGCGGCGACATCGGCCAATATAACACCTGCGGCCACCTCTGCCGTTACTGCTACGCGAACGCAGACCCGGACCTGGTCACGGCAAACATGCGCAGTCATGATCCTGAATCACCGCTGCTCATCGGCCATCTCATGCCAGGGGACACTGTCCACGAAACAAAGCAGGAAAGCTGGACAGACCGTCAGATTATGTTCGACCTATAGCAAGGCAGTCCGCTTACTGCGGACTGCCTGACTGTTTATTGTCGAGTTCCCTTGCCATATACCATGCCAGCACATGGTCGCTCTGCTGGACGCCGCCGGAACGGATCATCTGCTCAAACACTTCGGGCTCAATCTTCAATACATTCAGAAACTCCGTTTCATCAAGTGCCTGGCCGGATACCCTGCGGCAGTTCCTTGCCTGATACAGAAACGCATAATTGTCTGAAATGGTCGCATTCGCAGGCATTGTCGCCAGGTGAACCCACTCATCTGTTTCATAACCGGTTTCCTCCCGCAGTTCCCGTTTGGCAGCTTCAAACGCCTCCGCTTCAGTCGATGGGCCGTCCGAACTGCCATAGGCCATGTGTCCAGGCCTTTCAAGACCGCCGGCAGGAAACTCCGTGGTCACTTTACCAATTCCCTGTCGGAACTGCCGGACACAGATATACCGGCCATCTGTATCCGTCGCAACAATCACGACATAATCCCGTCTGCTGTAGCAGTAGAATGGTTCATATACCTGTCCATTTGGAAACCGGTACGCGTTTACCCGCAAATCAATCCATTCATTCTGAATGATATGCTCTGTCCTCACCAGTTCCCATGCAAGTGCATCCTGATCTTTTGCCATAGTCAATCTCCGGTTTTCACATATTCTGAACCAGTCATGCCCGGTCCTGCAGGGACATCTGCCGCCAAAAGAAAAGCCGAACAGGCCATCCCATCCGGCTCTTTGAAACTCGTACTCAGGTTTTATCTTCCGTATTGGCAGCAGCCTTTTCCTCACGTTTTTCTGCCGCCTTGCCAATTGCCGCAAGAGCAACCAGCGCAGCCCCAATTGCAAACAACAGTCTTTTCATCTTTCTGATTCGGCGAAAACAGCGGCTGTTCCCGCCTCTCCTTTCCATCGTTATCCTGTACACACAGGACCAGGACCCGCTGAGCCGCCGAACCGGACCGGTTACCGGCAGGGACATCCAGGATTCGTCTCTGATCTTTTCCGGTGTATGCCTGGTTCAACGGCCAATACGGCACGTCATGTTCCATCCGGGTTAATTGTAATGTCCTGCATGCAAAAAGTAAAGATCCTTTTGGCGCTGGTCAACTCAAACATAAACGCAGAAAAAGCTCTGTGCCTGCGCACAGAGCTTTGACTGTAACTGAAACAAATCGGATTACCAGAGATCAACGCTGCCGTTCTCGTCGCCCTTGACCCAGTAAGCCTTGTTCTCCTCAACCTTGATGTACACGGTATCAACCGCATCAAGACGGGAAAGCACTTCCTCAACGGTGATGGTGCCGCCCATTGCAGACTGAATGAAGACCTCAGTCTTGCCGGGTGCCTTCTTGGCGGTCTTCTTCTCCTCGACGGGCTTCTCCTCAGCAGCTTTCGGTTCGGCTTTCTTGGCAGCCTTCTTGGGCTCAGCCTTCTTCTCCTCAGCAGCCTTCGGAGCAGCTTTCTTGGTGGCCTTGGGAGCTTCTGCAGCCTCAGCGGCGAGATCTACACCATACACGTCCTTGACGGCCTTGATGACCTTCTCGCTGGGCTTGTTGTCCTTTTCAAGCTTGGCAACAGCAGCAGCAGAAATTCCGAGGCTCTCGCCAAAGGCTTTCTGAGAAAGCTTCTTCTCAGCACGCAGTTCCTTAATCGTCATATTATTGTTTTCCTTTCTCATTTCCGAAAAATGATATGTTGTCAATACGAAAGGACGATCCGCAATCCGTCTTTGTCCTGAAACCGGACAATGTACCGGTGCTCTGTCTGTCCAGCAGCATTCTGCCACCGCCAACTTTCGTATTTCACGCAATCGCAGAAAAGCTGCTCTCCCCCGGTTCAGGTGGAGAGAAATGAACACATTACCAAATATGGTTCTGGTGCTTTTCTCAAGCGGCTAGATTATAGCACCTTTCTTTTCCGTCATCAATCTTTTTATACTCTTTTTTTACTGGTTTTTGTAAAAAATTCGATTATTTTCCGAGTTTTTTCAGTTTTTCCATCTCACAGCGCCACTTTTTTGTCAACTTGCGCGACAGGGAAAAGTTTACATCTCCATTTTTTCAGAGCTCATATGGCTATAGGCGACAAATCGGCCGCTGCTGAAAAAGTCCACGCTTACCCCATTATCAGTGCGGCAAACTGCAGCATCACAGACAATGCACATATCAAGCACGGACAATTTTCCTTGATAATCCTTTTCCGCTCTGTTATAATGTTCATGTTATATTCGTCTTGATTCAATTAACTTCGATTCTATTACTATTAGATGAGGGGATTCAATGAAATTTCCATTTCGTTCAATATTAATTGCCCTGGTTCTGATTGTTCTCTGCATGCCGCTTGTGCACGCGGAATCCGGACCAACAGACGAACCCTTACAGGTGGGTGATGTTGTCCGTACTTCCAAGAGTGCCAATGTGCGGAAAAACCCCGGCAAGAATGCGCCTCTGGTAGAGCGCCTTAAGCCGCATGAGGAAGTGCAGATTCTGGATACCGTAACGGTCGGAACAGAGGTCTGGCTGCGCATCTCCATCCGTCGCAACCGGCATGAGGGATATATCCTGCAGTCTCTCCTTGAGCCCATTCCCACGCCATCTCCGACACCGACGGCCTCGCCGACACCGACAGCCACGCCGGTTCCGACGCCATCGCCCACGCCCACACCGGACTACCGGCATGTATCCTTCGATGAAACCGACCCGGCCGTCCTCCGTACTGCAAAGGACAGCAACCTGCGCAAGGATATGGGCAAGGGACATGATATCATTGAAAAGCTCCCGCGTCACTCCATCATCCGTATACTGGACACCGCAACGCTGGATGGCGAAACCTGGGCCTTTGTAAAGGTAAAGAAGAGCGGAAAAATTGGCTGGCTCCTTTATTCTCTGACTGAGCCCCTCCCGACGCCGACACCAACGCCCACGCCTACGCCGGTTCCAACACCGACACCAACGCCGTCACCGACGCCGACAGCTTCCCCCACACCATCTCCTACGCCGCTCCCGACGCCGACACCCACACCGTCACCGACGCCTGTGCCCAAGACAGCTGAGGAGGTCGCCGCAGCTGAGTTCAAGTATGATGAACCGCAGCTGATGCGGACAAACATCAATGCAAATATCCGAAAAACACCGAACGGAAAGCGTCTGACCTCCCTTAAGACACATACCAAGGTATATGTGATCGGCGCGATTATGTGGGACGAAACCATCTGGTGTCACGTTCAGGCCGGCAAGGACAATCCGGAAGGATACATTGCATCTGAGATGCTTGAACAGATTCGGCCGGTCGTCCTTACGGAAATCAGCCCGTCAGAAATTCTCGCACGGTTCCCGCTGATTTCCGCTGATCCGCTGGAGTCCAGGCGTCCGGACGCACCGCTGTACTCCTATACGGAGGAGCAACTGGCCCAGTATAAGACCATCCAGAAGGGCGACCGCGGAAACGATGTTGTCAAAATCAAGCGGCGTCTATACGATCTTGGGTACTACAGGAATGCGGAAAACATTAACAATGCGCTTTATACCAGTTCTACCGCTGATATCATTAAGGTCTTCCAGCGGGACGTCAAAGTGGACGTCACCGGCATCTGTGACCCGCTGACCCTCTGCCTGCTCTTTGATGACCGTACCGCAACCAAGTCCTCTTATACGGTCAGCGATGATGGATATCTGTCCAACAAGATGCAGCCCATGTCCATCCTGCGCGCAGAAACCTCCTCGTACGATTTCTACGGCAGCATTCAGTTGAGTGTCAGAAACCAGACCGATAAAAAGGTGACTTCCTTTGCAATCAAGGTCATCCCAAACCGAAGCGATGGAACGCTGTGCGGTTTTGCCAACTCGTTTGCCCAGGAGATTGCCAAGGAATACGATGTCAAGAACATCAGCATCGGCCCGAATTACGTCTATTCCGACTTTGAAACCAACGAACTGGCAGACTGGGAATACACCTGGCCGCACCACTTCTGTGTCGCCTATAAGGAGTATTTCTCCGGCGCACAGATTGCTATCGCCTGGTATAAGAGCGGCGGACAAAAGGTTTATGTGGATGACGATCAGCTTGTCTGGTTCCCTGTTGGACGCGGAACCGAGGATCTGCTTATGCACACCCTGCCCATTGAGCTGACCATTGAGGAAAACAATTACTCAGTCACCTGGGATTTAGGCATGAAAACCCATTATGTGCTGCCGATTTACCAGCAGTACTATAATCTCCCCCAGGGCGCGTATGTGGAGTCTGTGGATCCACTTTCCCCTGCTGAGGAAGCAGGTCTTGAACCCGGGGATATCATCGTGGGCATCAATAATATCACGATACTTGGTGACGCAACCCTGCGAAAAGCCCGCGGGCGCATGCAGCCGGGAGATATCGCAGAACTCTATTTCTGGCGTAGCGGCACCTTCTTCAAAACGGAACTCATCCGTCCCGCCCAGGTCTCAGATCACAAAGTTGGCGACTGATTTATAAAGCCGGAGCATTGCTCCGGCTTTTTCTTATGGTTTATCATGCGGCGGATATGATTCGCCCATCGTCTGGATCTCAGTGACAAGTTCTGAATTGCGCGAATCAGCCATGCCGTATACCGACTTGCCGCCAAGCGCCTGGGCGGGTTCCTTTACCATCCGCACAAAGGCATCCCGCACACCGTTGTCCATGTAGGAAAACGAGCATCCCATCTCCCTGAGTCTGTCAAGTGCCTCCGCTTCCTGCTGTGCCTCAAGCTCCCATTCCTTTGTTTCCGCGTTCCTTGCCGCCTGCAAAAGCGCAGTCTGCCCTGCATCACCCAGGCGGTCATAGACAGCTTTCGATGTCATCAGCACATCCGGTGCAAAGGTATGATAATCCAGCAGCACATATCTGGCCGGATCATAATCTCCCAGGTACACCAGGCTGATCAGATCGTTTTCCGCACCGTCGATGACGCCCTGGAAAAGTGCCGAATAGACGGAATTTCTTGCCAGCCACTGATGCTTTGCACCCATGACGTTAAGGAATTGCTCCATGGCCTCTGTCTGCTCCGCACAGAACGTTGTTCCCGGCATATCAAACGGTGAGGCGACCTGTTTTTTCGAATAGAAACAGCGCCCGCCGCAGTTGTACCATCCGAGTACCTTCACCTCGGGTATTTTCTCCTCAACAATCTCCCGCAATCTGTCACCGGGAAGCCCGAGGAGCACTGCCTCAATGTGGTCCGGCCCATTGATCAGATACGGCAGAGAGAAAACGTCCAGCGTCGGGACCCGCTTTGCCAGCGTCCTGACCGAGACATGTCCAAGCGCAACATCACCGCGAATAAGCGCATCCACAATGCCATCTTCATCGCCGTACAGGGATCCCGCACTGCCAACCGACAGGGTGTACTCACCGCTTTCTGCTGAGAATGCGGCGGCAAGCGCCTCGTCGGCTGCAACCGTCGGATGAGTCTTCTCGCGGACTGTTGCCAGTTCCAGTTCTATGGCAAGCCCGGATGATACGCACATCAGCAGCACACACAACACAAGGAAAACCCGTTTCATCTTCTCATCCTCCTGTCCACAATCGGCGATTTTGCCTTTGAAACCATATGCTGAATCCCATGAGTTGCCGACCCGTGACGGCCCTTTATACGCAAAAAGGGGCTGGATTACCCATGCCCCTGATGCATTATGACTTTACTTCATTGCAAGGATCTTATCATAGGCTACCTGCTCACTTGCAGCATTCGACTCTATGGTATTCTTGCACGCCTCAATCCAAGGCGTCTTGTCTTTGACCTCAATGATGGTCACACCCTCAGCCCTGAGCGCTTCAAGCGTCTCATTTTCCCTGGCCTCGCTGACCTCACGACAGACCTGGGAGGCATACTTTGCCGCCTCTGAAACCCATCCCTGCTGCTCTTCATTCAGCCTGTTCCATGCGTTGTCCGTGATAACCATCTGAACGGCACCCAGTGTGTGTCCATCCAGCATCATGTAAGGAGCAACCTCTTCAAACGCGTTGGACTTGTAGTTGGCAACCGGCTGCTCGGCCGCATCGACGTCACCGAGCTGCAGCGCACTGTAAACCTCTGTGAACGGTACCGTGGTCGGTATGGCGCCAAGATCGGAAACCATGCTGATCATAACCGGATCAGAGGAAACGCGGATCCTGAGTCCTTTCAGAGAGGTGATATCTTTGACATTGTCCTTGAAAAAGAAGTGACGGAATCCTTCCTCTCCGTATGCAAGGCCGCGCAGTGGCAGGCCAATGGTCTGTGGCTCATTCAGGAACTCCTCAGCCAGCTCACTGTTGGCAAAGTTCCAGAAGTGATTGCGGTCCTCGAAGGTATATGGAATAGAAAGCAGCGTGGATTTGCTGCAGCCATGCTGAGAAAGCGAGAATGCGGAAATGCGCAGAATATCTGTCACATTACCGCCATCCAGCAGGTTCTCAAGAATCTGGTCCTCAGCCCCCAGGATACCGTCTCCCACGATATCAAGGACAACCGTTCCACCCGAAAGTTCCTCCAGTTTGCTCTGAAATGCCATCGCCATTTCGCCGACGATGGTATCCTCAATCGGGTTAACCTCAGAATAGGTCAGCGTGATCTTATCAGCTGATGCCACTGCTGTAACCGCAATAAGCACGAGTACCAGGATAAAGACAATTCCTCTCTTCATGGATAAAGCCTCCTATTTCGTGATGTGACAGTACCATCTGCCGCTTCCTGCTCATGGAAGTGCAGAAATCTGACTGGTTCAGATGTTCTCACTTTAAGGGCTCGCAATCCGGCGCCTG
>JAFSZW010000123.1 GCA_017458865.1 Clostridia bacterium | reverse complement strand
TTCATATGAGTGTTGAGGAGTTCACAAAGCAGGCAAGTGCTTTTAGTGTATAGGCAATGCTGTAGTGGGAGCGACAGGGGGCCATATCTCACAGCAAATGTCATGAGCTGTTTTTGATGCCAACGGGAGAGCCTCTTTCTGTCAGGGAGAGGACTCCCGCTTTATGAACAATGACTGACAGGGTGCATATCTGCTGAAAGGTTTTGGCTGGTGTTAGCGCTCAACAGGAGTACACTATGTTGTTAAATGGTCCAGGAACTGTCTGATGCTTGATCTACACCGCTGAACGGACGGGCACCACGGAGGTGCTGTCGACAGGAAGAGTGAGGGAGATGTTTCTGGTGTCTGCTGACTGCGAGCTTTTGAGCAAAAACTGTTGTCTATGAGCAGTTTTCTGGGAAACACGTTTCACAATGATCTAATGGAGATAAGTTAATTATGGGTGGAAAGGTTCTGGAGTTCAGTGCTGATAAGTACTACAATGCCGGCCGTGAAGAGGGCAGGAAAGAGGGCAGGAAAGAGGGCAGGAAAGAGGGCTGGAACGAGGGCAGGAATGAAGGAAGGAACGAAGGCAGGATTTGTATGCTTTGGGAACTGGTTAATCGCCACCTTCTGGCCCTGAATGATGCTGCGGACAGCATTCATATGAGTGTTGAGGAGTTTACAAAGCAGGCAAGTGCTTTTAGTGTATAGACAATGATGTCGTGGGAGCGACAGGGTACCGCATCTCACGGCAAATGTCATGAGCTGTTTTTGATGCCAACGGGAGAGTCTTTTTCTGTCAGGGAGAGACTCTCCCGCATTTTTGTATAAGGCAAAGAGAAACCCTCCGCCCTGCCGCCTCAGGAAGAGGCCAGATGGGGATTGGAGGGCATTCTCTTTTTTGCAGTTTTGACATCATTGGGCAGCAGAAGAAGAAACCGTTGTCTGAGTCTTCTTCATCGGCTTACACAAGGATAATGAGGAATCCACGTTGCAGTCATTTGCAAAGCATGCGGGATTAAGGTTCTCTGCCGGTTTCAGGCATCTGCAGATCGCAGATCTTTCGATACAGACCGTTGTGCTCAAGCAGTTCCTGATGGGTGCCTTCCTCCACAACTCTGCCCTGATCCATCACGATGATGTGATCGGCATGCATCAGGGTGGTGATACGGTGCGCAATCAGGATTCTGGTGGCGCTGGTATCCATCTGGTCCATTTCGCGGCGGATTCTTGTATCGGTTTCCGTGTCAACCGCAGAAAGGCTGTCGTCGAGAATCATGATAGGGGTATTGCGCAAAATGGTCTGCGCGATTGCAGTCCGCTGTTTCTGTCCACCGGAGAGCGTGACGCCACGCTCGCCAACGAAAGTGTCATATCCTTTAGAGAAGTGGTTCACGGTATCGTCCAATACAGCGATTTTGGCAGCCTCGCGAATATCATGATCTGTGGCTGTGAGACCGGCGATTGCGATATTCTCGCCAAGTGTACGGGAAAAGAGATAGGGCTCCTGAAGGACAATACCGATCTGGCTGCGAACGCTTTCTCTCGTGATGGTGCTGAGGCGCTGATTGCCGATGCGGATCTCGCCGCCGTTTTCAGGCAGGTCATACAGACGGCAGAGCAGATACATGAGGGTGCTTTTGCCGCTTCCAGTACTGCCGAGGATGCCGGTCACCTTTCCGGCTTTGCAGGTCAGGCTGACGTCATTAAGCACGGGTGCATCATCCGGTCCATACCGGAAAGTGACGTGATCAAAGACGATATCACCCTCAAGCGGAGCGGCGGCAGCTTCCTCAATTTCTGTCTCAGGATCCGAGTTCAGAATGTACTGAAGGCGCTCAATGGACACCCCGGCACGGCTCATGCCTGAAATCACGCGGCCCAGCTGACGGACCGGACCTGCAATCATGGCACTGTAGGAGAGGAAAGCAATGTAGCCGCCCACAGTAATACTGCCGTTCAGGCAGAAATGTGCGCCGGCAATCAGAATGAACAGGGTCTGCAGACCGGAAAGGGCATCGCCTGTCGCCCAGAACAGAGAAAGAAGACGCATGAGGTAATCCCAGAGTCCGGTGTAGGCCTCGTTCTTTTTCTCAAATCGTTCCCGCTCATACTGTTCCCGGCCAAAGGCGCGGACAACACGTACACCGGTCAGGTTTTCCTGCGCAACAGCAGACAGCTGCCCCTCCATTTCATCTACTTTTCTGAAACTTGCGCCGATGCGAACGTGGAAGAAAAGGGAAAAGAGGACAATAATGGGAATGAAAGCCAGCTCAATGAGCGTCAGATAGGGAGATATGCCCAGCATGAAAATGATAGCCAGAACAATCTGGACGGTCATCCGGACCAGATTGATGAGCTGTTCCGAGAGGAATGCACGGATGACATCCACATCGCTGGTGCATCGCTGAATGATGTCACCGGTATGATTTTTGTTATGCCAGCTGAGGGGGAGAGAGATGATGTGGCGGTAAAGCAGATCTCGCGTGGATTTGAGCATGACCTCCTGGCCCTTGGCGGTCATCATGCGGAAAGTATACCTTGTCAGGGCAGCCAGAATGGCGATTACGATGACCAGACCTGCGATATAGCCGATATGGCTGCGCAGCATATCAGGACCGCCGATGCGGTTGATGAGGGAGAGCACCGGGCCGGGCAGCTGAGGGCTTGCAGTGCCCAGAACAGAGTCGACCGCAAAGGAGACGATCCGGGGATTGATGAGGTCAAGAAGGGAGGTGAGCCAGGCGAAGAGGATGCTGAGGATAAAGAAATGCTTGGAGCCTTTGACAAGACGCAGGAGCAGGCTCACATGTGTTGGATAACGCTTTTTCATAATGCACCTCCTCACCGGCTGCCGGATGCGGCCAGCTCAATGGCAACATCGGCGTACTGCCTGGTAAAGAGCTCCCAATAATAACCGTGTTTTCGCATGAGTTCCTGATGGGTGCCCTGTTCAACGATTTTTCCGTCCCGTACAGCGAGAATCGTATTCGCGTCGACGATGGTGGACAGACGGTGTGCGATCATGAAAGAGGTTCTGCCGGCGGTTACGGTCTTGATGGCCTTCTGAATCGCCTTTTCCGTGACCGTATCCACGGAGCTTGTGGCCTCATCCAGTACCAGGATGCGCGGATTCGCCAGGATTGCACGTGCAAAGGAGAGGAGCTGCCGCTCACCGGTTGAGAGCTGGCTGCCGCCCTCGCCTACATCGCTGTCCAGGTCTTTGTCCATGCGCGCGACAACCAGATCAGCGGAAACAAGGCGCAGTGCGTCCCAGATCTCATCATCCGTGGCATCCGGCTTCCCGTAACGCAGGTTTTCGCGTACGGTACCGGAAAAGAGATGAGGTGTTTGCAGGACATACCCGATGTGGCTGTGCAGCCAGAGCTGAGAACGCTCCCTTGCATCCCTGCCGTCGATGAGGACCTGTCCCTGAGTGGGCTCATAGAAGCGGCAGACCAGATTGACCAGGGTAGACTTTCCAGCACCGGTTTCGCCGACAATGGCAACAGATTCACCCTGATGCACTTCAAGATTGAAGTGTTCAAGAACCGGTTCATCGCCATCCGGGTACTGGAACGTGACATTCCGGAAGGTCACATCACCGCCAAGCGCCTCCCAGTTTTCGCGCTTTGGATGGAAGGTATCGCCGTATTTTTGGATGACCTCCGGGGTATCTACAACGCTGGATTCTGTCTCCATGAGACGGGAGAAGCGCTCTATGTTAACCTGAATGGTGGTCAGTGCGGTCAAGACATTGATGCAGTTCTGAAGGGGATCCATGATGGAGATTGCGTAGGTGATGAATACGGAAAGCGTTCCCAGCTGCATAATGGTTTCAAGTGTGAGCTGACCGCCGCGCCAGAGGACAAGTGCCAGTGCAGCAGAGGAAAGGAATGAGACGCAGGTGCCGATCATGGTTGATGTATGTGCAGCACGGACGGATTCCTTTTGCATTTCGAGCGTATGGACATTGAAGTCAGTGTTCATCCGCGCTTCAATATCGAGGGTTTTAATCGCCCGGACACCGGTAATGCCTTCGTTGAAATCACTGGTGATTGTGGAGTTGAGTTCCCGGATATGGCGGTTCTGTTCAATGAGCCGGCGTCTGAAGAAGGTGACAATGGCTATGGCAACCGGAACGAGGATCAGAACGGAGACGGCCAGACGCAGGTTGGTCATCAGCATAACGATGATGACGCAGACAACATAGCTGCCGCTCCAGACGAAATCCATGAGCCGCCAGGAAAACAGTTCGCCAATGCGGCCGGAATCGCTCATGACGCGGGCGTGGATATATCCCACAGAATTTCGGTTGAAATAATCAAAGGTCAGCGTCTGCAGATGATTAAAGGCAGCATTGCGCAGGTCACGGTTAACCCAGAGCTCCATCCGGGAGCAGATATAGGCGGAGTAGTAGTTGTTCCAGACCTGAAAAGCCAGTACAGCGATATACAGAACGGTTATCAGCAGGAGCGTATCCTTTGTGCCGTCTGCGATGTTGTGATTGATGATATGCTGGTTGAACAGCGGATAGATGGAATCAATCAGGCTGGAGAGAATACCAAGGGCAACCATAACGATCATCTTAACCCGGTATTGGCGGATATAGGGCAGCATCTTGGGAATGCCAAAGAGGGGGAGCGTTTTTTTGTTTTCGTCCATAGGAACCTCAATACAGGTAGATTTGCCAGAATACGATATGGACTACATGATAGCAGAGTGCAAAGGAAAATTCAATCAGGCAAGCAGGACGATCCCGCTGCACCAAGGGCACCTGCAAAACCGACCGGGAACCCTGAACGGAGGGATACTCAGGGTGGCAGTGCGGAACGGTCGCTGATACACACTGCCGGTGTCATGCGTGCAATTGACGCTTGTATTCCTGCTTTTTCTGTGTTATTCTGCGAATAGATCGGATTTAAGGCCGGCGAGGAAATACGGGGAGGCACGCAATATGACAGAGTCAAAGGATTTTGAGCAGAGACTCGGGGAAGTCCTAACGCAGCGGGGACAGCTTGAAAAGGCCCAGAAAATAGAGCGGTATCACAGGCTGAATGCGTATGCGAAGAAAGGGCAGATCCTTTTCTGCGGCTCAAGCCTGATGGAGCAGTTTCCAATCAATGAGCTCCTGATGGATCTCGGATGTCCTCTCACCGTGTACAATCGCGGCATAGGTGGATTCACGACGGCGGAAATGGCTGAGGCGCTGGAGGCCTGTGTCTTTGAGCTCGAGCCCCGGGTGGTGTTCATCAATATCGGGACAAATGACATGAACGGCCTGGACTATGAGCAGGATGCGCTGATAGCAAGATATGAGGACATCCTGTGCAGGATACGGACGCGCCTGTCCGGTGCCGAGGTATATCTTCTGGCCTACTATCCGGTCAATCCTGAGGTCGGCCGGACGGATCCGCTTGTCTGGCAGGCGCTGATGCACCGGACAAATGCGCGCATTCTTGAGGCAAACGAGGCGGTTAATGCGCTCGCGGACCGGCTCGGCATGCATTATCTGAATCTCAATGCCGGCATCACGGATGAGCAGGGACAGATGAAAGCAGCGTATACGATAGAGGGCATGCACATGTACGGAGACGGTTACATGCAGGTCCTTGAGGCACTGATGCCGGTGCTCAAAACGCTGTAAATTTTATACCACAGGTTTATTTACAGACTGCTGTGACTGTGATATAGTGAAGACGTGAGATGAGAGGCCTCTGATGCGGTGTCGGCAGGAACACATCGGAGAGATGGCGGCTGTGCGATCTGCAGGAAGCCATCATCATTAGACGCTCAGACTTATGATAAAAACAGGGCTGTGGGCCCGGAAAGGATAAGATTATGATGTTCGAGATGCGACCGAGTATGATATCCAGAACCGAATATCAGGATCTATTGCTGTGTGGCAGGCCACATGGTTTCTTTCCACGCCCATATCAGGCAATCTCTGTTTGCATACATCGGCCCAGGTAGGCAGTTTTTTATGTGCACTCAGACCGCTTGTCTTGTATGAGGCAGGCGGTCTTTTTATATTTCGGCGGCGGTTTCCGGGCACGCCAGTGCCGCGGAGCCGGATGGACCGGAGGACTTCGGGACAGCAGACACCCATGCTGGGCCCGCAGGGAGATGATACGATGTTTGAAATAAAGGGAAAGATGGCGACTGCTGTCTGCTATGCAACGGTGGTTGAGGATAAGGCCATCGAACAGATCCGCGCTTTGTGCGACAGCCCATGCGCCGAGGGAAGCCGGATCAGGATTATGCCGGATGTCCACTCAGGCAAGGGATGCACCATAGGGACAACCATGACCATCCGGGACAGAGTGGTGCCAAATTTGGTCGGTGTGGATATCGGTTGCGGCATGTACACGATTGACATCGGCCAGGAGCTGCCGGATCTTGAGAGTGTCGATGAGGCGGCGCACTACATCCCATCCAGTCAGGATGTATGGGATAACTGCCGCGAACACTTTGATCTGACCGACCTTCGGTGCTTCCCAAAGCTCACACATCCGGGGCGGCTGGAACGCAGCCTTGGGACACTTGGCGGCGGGAACCACTTTATTGAGATTGACGCCGCGGAGAACGGGACCAAGTATCTGGTGATTCATTCCGGGTCCCGGAATCTGGGCAAGCAGGTGGCTGAGTATTACCAACGGCTGGCCATTGACCTTGCTAATGGGAAAGAGGAATATGCTGTCCGGAGAAATGCGCTGATTGAGTCGTATAAAGCGGCCGGCAGACAGGCGGAGATTGAATCTGCGCTGAACGAGATGCGCCTATCTGAAACAGAGCCAACCGGCATGGAGGGCCTCAGCTTCCTATCCGGTCAGTATCTGGAGGACTATCTGCATGATGTCAGGATCTGCCAGCATTTCGCATGGCGCAATCGTGAACTCATGGCGGAAATACTGCTGGACCGTGCCGGCATCTCGGCAAAAGAAGCGTTCCATACCGTGCATAACTATATAGACACGGACGAGATGGTTCTGCGCAAGGGTGCCATAGCGGCACACATGGGCGAAAAGGTCCTGATTCCGATTAACATGCGAGACGGCAGCATTCTGGCAGTCGGCAGGGGAAATCCGGAGTGGAACTGGTCAGCACCGCATGGTGCCGGCAGACTGATGTCCCGCACGGCGGCTAGGGAACAGCTCAGTCTTGAGGAGTACCGCCAGGCGATGGCCGGCATATATACGACGTCTGTCAGCAGTGGGACGCTTGATGAGGCGCCGATGGCATACAAGTCGCTTTCGGACATCCTGGATGTCGTAACGGAAAGCGTTGACGTGATAGAAGTACTGAAACCAATTTACAATTTTAAGGCCAGCTGAGCCGGTTCTGTTCCGGCCGGTTGTGCCGGAACAGGAGCGTAAATGAAATGATTGCGGTTTGGCCCGTCATTGACATGGCGGCAACGGGTGTAAATATTGTCCGGCTGAGACGTGAGGCCGGACTGTCGGTCAAGGATCTGCAGAACATCTTCGGGTTCTCGACGCCTCAGGCGATCTACAAGTGGCAGCGTGGAACTGCAATGCCAACGATAGACAATCTGGTTGTTCTGGCAGCGGTGTTCAACATCACGGTGGATGATATCCTGGTATATCAGCCCCAGTTTCAGATGCCGGACACAGTGAGTGCATAATAATCCTCCACCGGGACGATAATACCGATTTCGTCCCGGTGGAGTTTTTGATAAATGTAACGATCCGTGTGGATGAGGAACTGAAGAAAAAGGCAGATGCCCTATTGTCTGAACTTAGACCGAAGTCTCCCAAGTAATCCTTATCGCGATGGTCGAAACGTCCGTAAGATACGGGGAAAAAACCAGATGCATTTTGTCACGGAATGCATTCAACATAAAAGACCAGCCATCCAGCATATGCCGGATGGCTGGTCTTTCTTCTGACGGGATTGCAAGCATCCCAAAAGTTAGCGAACTTTGCAGGTCAGACATGGCTGTAAAGCGCGCGAAACGTCAGCCTACCGCCGGTATTTCATCTCGGAACCGGTGCGTTGTTTGTCCTGCCCTTGATGGATTTTCGTTACGGCAGTTCCTGCTTAAGCCAGGGGGATCTGTCGCAGCGCGGTGGTTCCTCAATTACTGTGGCAGTTCCTGAAGCGAGCTGACCATGCAGTAGATTATGGTCTTGAAGTTCTCATCGGAATACGGGTAGAAAGAGAAGAGGAGCACCTGGTCAGAATCGACCAGCAGATACATGACGTTGATGGTGTCATTTTCCGAATCGGTGTACATCAAAGCCTGGATACCGTTAATCACGACGATTTCCGCATCGGTATAGCCCGAGTCGACAAACGCCTTCAGCCAGTCATCAAGGGAAGCCTGCAGGCTTTCGTCAATCGTGATTGCGACCATGGAGGTCTGCTGTGCATCGATCAGGCGGGAAATATAGCCGTAATCAATGTCTTCCTGGGTCAGTTCGTCCTCGCTGAATGCGCTGGGCAGCCACATGCAGAGATTCCAGTCGGCAATCTGGACGATCTTTGCGTCCGGATCAATGTTGTCGACTTCATTTGCGACTTCATCCCAGGTAAAGGTTGTCGTCTCCTCAGCTGTTCCAAGACAGGAAAGCGTGCAGAGCAACACGAGGGTCATCAGGATGGTAAGTAACTTGTTCATTTTAGGTTCCTCCTTGTTTAATTTGGTTTATTGTTTTCCGGGCCTTCATTCCCGTTTTTTCCGGAATCTGTTTACAGGTCTGAAGTCAGATATTGGATGGTACAGTCTCCGAATTCGAGCAGTACGGAATCGCAGGCAGACTATCTGAGGCTGTTTCTGACTGCTTCTCTGAACCTGCTTTCATCGTAGGGACGGATCAGGAAACCGCGAAGACGTCTCCTGAACGCAATCCGGATAAAGTCAGGATCACTGGTCAGCCAGATGATGCGGGATTCGGGATACCTGTCGGACCATTCCAGAACCGTATTCATTCCTTTTGCCCCCTCCAGGGCCACGATCACAATGTCATAGGGGGTCTCAAAGTGCGCGTAGCCGTCGAGGGGATCCCGGGCAATTTCCAGGGATTCCACTTCTTCCTGCAGGACTTTGGACATGAAGGTGTATTCCTGATCATCCTTCGTGTAGATGACAGCTTTCATCCAATCCAATGCCTCCCGTCAGATCGTTCTGCAGAATTGCCCTGTATCGCGCTGATTGTAGTAATCGGGGAGACACATTTCAATCTTTTTGTGCCGAATTGACGGGAACTGTGCCAAATTGACATGACGGCATCAGGGTTTTGTGGTATGCTTATACTGAAAAAATATACACAGAAGGAAGGGCAGCGGATGAATATCGCCATTACGGATGACAGTCTCGAGGACAGACGCAGGATTCAGGAAATCCTCTGTGATTATGCAGCCGCCAGCCATATCCCCCTTGAGGTATCCACGTTTTCCGGTGCTGAGGAGCTGCTCAGAGAATACCGGCCGCTTCGCTATTCTGCCATCTTTCTCGATATTTACATGGATGGGATGAACGGTGTTGAGGCTGCCAGGAAAATCCGGGATGTGGACAGGGATGCACTGATTGTCTTCCTCACAACCTCTGAGGAGCACATGCCGGACGCATGGCGCGTTCATGCGTTTGAGTACATCCTGAAACCTGTTTCAAGAGATAACCTCTTTCTCGTCATGGACGATATTCTCGGCCGGATTACGATTCCGGAAGTTCCGCGTTTTTCCTTTTCCAGTCAGAAGACAGAGTGCACTCTGATCTATGACGATCTGGTTATGGTGGGAACAGACGCACATAATTACCTGGAGGTGACAGGCCGTTCCGGCGAGAAGCTGGTGACGAGAATGACCTTTGCTGAGGCCAGTGCCCTTCTCCTGAAAGACAAACGTTTTCTGCTGCTTCGCCGCGGCGTGCTTGTCAATATGGCATTCATTCGTGAGTTTGACGACCATGTCTGTAATCTGACGACCGGCGCCTCCGTTCCGATCAGCTCGAGAAATCGAAAGAAACTGGAGCAGATCTGGGACAACTATCTGATGGACAGCATGCGTGCCGACATTCTGAAAGGACACAGGGATGCCCGTGGGAACGACTGAAACGCACATCCATCCATTAGCACCGCGCCGTGTGGTGCCGGCCAACTCAGGCTTGTTTTGAAAGTGCCGGCATTTCTGGCTTTTGTGGATAATCTGCATATCAGAGGGGAGGAGGGATACCCATGCATGCACCTGCATTCTGGACAGAACTGGTGTCTTATCTGATATTTTTCCCTGCAGTCTTCATATGCTATCTGCCCATGAAAAACCAGCTGCGCTCCGGCTGTCGCAGGACGATTCTGAAAACCGGCGTTTTTCTGGGGATTCTGGTTCCGGTCATGGCGCTGGTGGATGAGGCGCTGTTCCTCGGACACAATGTGATCGTAGCGCCGGCCCTTCTGCTGTTTCTGTTCTTTTATCACCGGACACTGAAAACGCCTGTTTACCAGTCTTTGTCCGTATTTATCCTGGTCTGCGCGCTTTTTGCCTTCGTTTCCAATTTT
>JAFSZW010000014.1 GCA_017458865.1 Clostridia bacterium | reverse complement strand
GTGCTTTTGTCAAGAACGCATCCGTATCTCGACCAGGGACTGACAGCGCCTGAACAGGAATAGAGCAGGTTTTGTGCCACCTGGCCTGACATGCAGGATATCGGACAGGACTGGTGCATCCATTGGATGCACGTGAAAATGAATATGGGAGGGGGTGTGCGATGCGGTCTCGTTTGAAAGACAATCGCCTGATTCACATGGCGCTTGCTGCAACTCTCCTGCTGGCCATTTGCCTGCTTGTCCTGAATCCATTTCTGCGGGACGGTGTGCTTTCATTGCTGAACCGGCTGTTCCGGGCAAGTGAGGCAAGGAATGCCTACGAATATGAAATGTTTGCAGTTGCAGATGAACGCGCGGCGATGCCGGCATTTATCGTAATGACTCTGGCATTGCTGGCAGCCGTTTTTCTGCTGATCATCCATGATCTGCGTATCGCAGGCCTGATCATCCTGGCTGTGCCTGCCGTGCTGCAGGCATACTTTGGTCTTGCAGCGCCGGTATATGTCAATGCTGCTGTGATCCTGGCGGCGCTCGTGATGCAGCTGGAACCGCAGAACAGGCATTATGGCACTGCGTATATTGCCATTTTGGCCATCCTCCTGGCAGTGATTATTGGCGTGTTTTTTCCCGGCGTGCACGCCGGCACGGAGGAACTCTCAGAGCAGGTCCGGGACTGGCTGGGACGCGCGGCTGATGAGGAGAACGCTTTGTCCGGCGAAAGTCTCAGTGAGTGGATGGAAACCCGGCATGTCAATGAAAAATCCATGGACAACGGGGAAAAGGAAGCGCGGGGAACAGGGGGATACCGTGTTTTGCAGGTCGAGAAAATGCAGATTTCAAGGCCTGACTGGATCAACCTGCTGAAAACAGCCATGTTACTGATAGGATCCGTTCTGCTGCTGATACTCCCGTTTGTCCCGTTTATTATCGTCAATATGCGAAGAAACCGAGCACTGAGGCAGCAGGCAGATTTTGCTGCCCCGGATGACAGCCTGGCTGTGCGTGCAATGTTCCGGCATGTGGTCCGTTACCTTTCTGCCTCCGGCATGCAGGAGAAAAATGTGCCGTACCAGGCATGGACGCTGCCAAAGATGCAGGAGGCGTACCGCGAGCAGTATCGGCGCGCTGCCGGTATCTGGGAAAGGGCAGTGTACAGTGATCATCCCACGGATGATGATGAGAGAGCCCAGGTGAAAGCCCTTCTCAATGAGACAGAGCGTCTGCTGTATGATGATGCGGACTTTCTGCAGCGTTTACGGCTGAGACTGGTGGAGTGCCTGCACGTATGAAGATGAAGAAAACAAAAACAATATGTCTCCTGCTCATGATACTCCTGCTGCTCAGCGGATGCCGAAAGCGCACGGGTGTAAGCAGTCCGTCTGAACAGACCGCTGCATTGCATCCGGCAGATACAGAGACAGAAACGGCAGAATCAGGGCATGGAAATGAGACCGGTTCGCACAGCGTCGAGGACAGTACTCAATCCGGTGAAGTGCTTTCGGATGAGATGACGGAAAGTGAACAGACCCGCGAGAATCCGGAAAGCCGGCGCAGGGAATATGACGAGACTGCGGATGTTGAGATCCGCGATGGTCAGGCCAAGCGCCTGCAGGATGCGGGAGACGGGGAAGGCTTTTTTGAATATGCGGCGGATGCACTCGGGGCGGTTTCCCGTGCAGATGAGCATGCGGAGCGCACTGCTACCCGGACCAGCTGGGTTGAACAATCGGACAGACTGAGTGCAAGCGAGACGGGTGAGCTCTCTGAGAGTGCGCTCAGGTATTACACAGTGCTGCTTGCAGAGCGGACATCCTCTCTGTTTGAATGCAAAAAACTGTATGCCTATTTGGAAATGCCCGAGAATTATGTTACAATTCATAAGACCAGCGGGATGCATGCCTGCCTTATTAATGCCGGTCTGTACGATGTGGCAGCCAGACTGAGGGAAAATGACCTGACGGTTGATGATGGATGGGTAATCAGAAAGAATCCGGACATGATCGTGAAAGTTGTGGATCCGTCCGTACTTGGGCACAGCGTCCAGGTGGCATCCCTTGCCGGTCAGGTATACGATTCACTGCTTTCAAGGCCGGAATGGGACAGTATTGCGGCGGTGCAGAAAAGGCGGGTCGTCCTGATCTCATCTGAATTGCTTGACAATCCGTATCTGCAGTGTGCGGGAATGCTCTTCCTGGCGAAGAGCGCCTATCCGGAGCTGTTTGAGGATGTGGACTTGTCCGAAGCGGCAGCGATGCTGATTGATGAGGCTGGCGGCAGCGCATTTACCGGTACTTACTTTTATGATGCTCAGGGAGGCATTTCAATATGAAAATCCTGGTGATTGACGGACAGGGCGGAAAGCTTGGACGACGGCTGGTGGAATCCATCCGGAAAACGTGTCCTGAGGCGGAGATTACAGCTGTCGGGACGAACAGTACGGCATCCACCAACATGATGCGCAGCGAGTGTGCAGATCATATTGCTACCGGTGAGAACGCGGTTGTTGTCGGATGCCGTACCGCAAACATCATTGTGGGACCGTTTGGAATTGCCATGGCAGACTCCATGTTCGGCGAAATCACGCCGACCATGGCCAATGCAGTTGCTTCCAGCCAGGCCCACCGGGTGCTGATTCCAATGAATCTCTGTGATACCTACGTCGCAGGCGTTGCGCATGGCTCTCAGGCAATTGTCGAGGATGCCATGGACTATATACGACAACTGATGGAGACAAAGAATGCGTAACAACCGAATGTCAGATCTGCAGATCCGGAGGATGATTTATGCGGCGCTGTATCTGGCCATTGCCATGATTCTGCCTTTTATGACGGGCCAGATTCCGCAGATAGGCGCGATGCTCTGCCCAATGCACATTCCGGTCCTGCTTTGCGGCTTCATGTGCGGCCCGGTGTATGGAGGGATTATCGGGTTCATTGCGCCCCCGCTTCGCTCTGTACTCTTTGGCATGCCTGCACTCTTTCCAAGCGCAGCGTGCATGGCTTTTGAGCTTGCTACATATGGATTGCTGGCAGGACTTCTGCACCAGATCATGCCAAGGGAAAAATGGGCAATATACGCAGCCCTGCTCATTTCGATGATCGCAGGCCGTGTGGTCTGGGGCATTGCACGCCTCATTTTTGCGGGCGTTACACAGACAGAGTTTACCATGGCACTGTTTATTTCCGGCGCCGTCACAACGGCTGTTCCGGGCATTATTCTGCACATTATTCTGATTCCCGTGCTGGTAATGGTTATGGAGCGCGCGGGCCTGTCACTCAACGACAGCAGATAATAGGCAGGCAGCATTCAGTATCCCGCACGGCAATGTCAACCGGAACCGTTCCGGCTGTTTATGAAGCTGGTGCGGGAACCAACCAAAGGACGTAATTCGTTCATCTGACCGAACGAGGAGGAACCTGTTTATGAAAACACTTTATCTTGAATGCGGCATGGGTGCTGCCGGTGATATGCTGACAGCGGCCCTTCTGGAACTGTTGCCGGACAGGCAGTCTGTCGTGGACAGGCTGAATGTCCTGGGACTGCCGGGTGTCCATTACGAAATGGAGCCAGCGTCAAAGTGCGGCGTATGCGGCACCCATATGAAAGTGACTGTCAATGGTGAGGAAGAGGAGTCTATGGATGACCATGGACACCATCCTGAGGGGGAGCACATGCATGCCCACGACGGACATGATCATGAGCACCATTATGGGGAAGAGCATGAACATGCCCACCACCATGGGCATGATCACGAGGAAGAGCATGAGCATGACCACCACGGGTATGATCATGAGGAAGAGCATGAGCATGACCACCACGGGTATGATCATGAGGAAGAGCATGGTCACCACCATG
>JAFSZW010000122.1 GCA_017458865.1 Clostridia bacterium | reverse complement strand
TACCGGCCAGAATACCGGGATTGGTATGGAACTGGCGTCTTACTTCCTCGATCATCTTGTAAGCTGCCTTGGATACGGACTCCATCGTGAATGCGGAGAACAGGAACGGCAGCATACCGCCGATCAGAAGACCGATGATGGTCGTCTGATTCAGGATATTGATTGCAGAGAGCTTAACAGCATCTGCATAAGACATGAACAGTGCCATGGCTGTCAGAGCTGCGGAGCCAATCGCAAAACCTTTGCCCATCGCTGCAGTAGTGTTGCCGACTGCATCGAGGGAGTCTGTGATCTCGCGGACAGAAGCGTCAAGATCGGACATCTCCGCGATACCGCCTGCATTGTCTGCGATCGGACCGTAGGCGTCAACTGCAACAGTGATACCGGTAGTGGAAAGCATACCGACTGCAGCAAGTGCAATGCCGTATACGCCTGCGCATGCATATGCAATGAAGATACCGACCGCAACAAAGAGGATCGGAAGCGCTGTGGAAAGCATACCTACGGAAACACCTGTAATAACAGTCGTAGCGGAACCGGTCTGTGCGGACTCGGCGATTTCCTTAACTGAGCTGTAATCTCCGGAGGTTTAGATCTCGGTGATCTTACCGATTGCAAGACCTACCAGAAGACCTGCAATGATTGCGACCGCATACTTCACATTGCCCATCATGGAAATGGAAAGTACGATGGAAGCAACAACAACGACTGCTGCCGCGAAATAGGAACCTGTGTTCAGAGCCTTGGCCGGGTTTGTATTCTCGCCGCCCTTGACGAACATGGAACCGATGATGGATGCGATGATGCCGCAGCCTGCAAGAACAAACGGGAACAGTGCCGCCTGGCTGACGCCTTCAGCGCCGCTGTTTGCCAGGACCACGCCCAGGGTAACTGCAGAAACGACAGCGCCCACATAAGACTCGAAAAGGTCAGCGCCCATACCTGCAACGTCACCGACGTTGTCGCCGACGTTATCGGCGATAACTGCCGGGTTACGCGGGTCATCCTCCGGGATGCCTGCTTCGACCTTACCGACCAGGTCAGCCCCGACGTCAGCAGCCTTGGTATAGATACCGCCGCCGACACGGGCAAACAGAGCGATGGAAGATGCGCCGAGTGAGAATCCCATCATAACGTTAGGATCCCCGGTAGCAATGTAAACGATAGATGTGCCGAGAAGTCCGAGACCTGCCACGCACATACCCATAACGGAGCCGCCTCTGAATGCAACCGTCAGAGCCTTTGTCATGCCGCCTTCCTTAGCGGCATTGGCTGTTCTGACATTTGCCTTGGTGGCAACGTCCATACCGATATATCCTGCCGCGATCGAGAAGCAGGCGCCCAATACGAAGCAGACTGCCGTGATCCAGCTGATACCGATGCCAATAAGAATAAACAGAACTGCGATGAAGATGACCAGAACGCGGTACTCCGCGAAAAGGAATGATTTAGCTCCTCCGTGGATAGCGGAAGCGAGCTCGGCCATTCTTGCTGATCCCTCAGTCTGCTTTGTTACGTAAGATGCCATCGCGAACGCGAAAACGAGTGCGCAGATAGCCGCAACAACTGATAAATAAGCCATAACCTTCTCCTTAACCCTATTTGATTTTTGAGTTACTTAAAATCATATGCACACAAAAAACTCCATGTGCACATGAAATGATACTACTCTTTTAGCACATTTTTATTAATAATGAAAGTATTAAAATATATCCAAACATGAAAAATGCTCATATCATGCCATCTGTTCCGGACGGAATACCTCATCAAATCTTTTCTCTGTCATGAATCCCAGCTTCAGGCAGGCCTCCTTCAGGGATATATTCTCCTGAAAAGCAAGCTTTGCCGTTTTGGCTGCATTCTCATACCCGATGTAAGGATTCAGCGCGGTCACGAGCATCAGTGAATTGTGCAGATTGTGCCGCATCCTGTCCCGGTCGGCTGTGATCCCCGATGCGCAGTGAAGATCAAAAGAAATTACCGACTCCGCCAGCAGCCTTGCGGACTGGAGGAAATTGTATGCCAGGACAGGCATGAACACATTCAGCTCGAAGTTGCCCTGGCTCGCCGCAATGCCTACAGCGGTGTCATTTCCCATGACCTGCACTGCCACCATCGTCATCTGTTCGCACTGCGTCGGATTGACCTTGCCCGGCATGATCGAGGAGCCGGGTTCATTTTCGGGAATGCGGATTTCTCCGAGGCCAAGCCTGGGCCCGGACGCCAGCCACCTGACATCGTTCGCGATCTTCATCAGGTCCGCCGCCAGCGCCTTCAGCGCCCCGTGGGCAAACACCAGTTCGTCCTTGGAGGTCAGCGCGTGAAACTTGTTTTCCGCTGTCAGGAAATGTTTCCCCGTCAGTTCCGAGACGGCTGCCGCTACTTCTTTATCAAATCCGGCAGGGGCATTCAGCCCGGTCCCGACCGCGGTGCCGCCGAGCGCCAGCTTCCGCAGCTGTGGCAGGGAAGCGTCGATCAGCTGGATATCCCGCTCCAGTCCGGACC
>JAFSZW010000013.1 GCA_017458865.1 Clostridia bacterium | reverse complement strand
GCCATGCAGATCATTGATTCCTGGATGCTGATGGGCTCAGCGGAGGTCAGTCAGGCGCTTCAGGAAGGCACAATAGGCATCGTGCCTCTCCCCCAGGATCCGCAGAAAGCACAGCCCGGTGTGAATGTAACCTATGCGCAGTCCGGCGGTTTCTGCCTGGTTCAGGGCGCAAAGAATCCTGAGGCGGCCATGGCGTTCATCCGCACGCTTGCCTATTCCAGCCGCTATCCCAAGCCCGGCGAGACCTATGAGGACATGCTTGCGGAATGGCATGAAAAAGGCTGGACCAATGACCTGCTCTACCAGTTCCAGGTCGCCCGCGATGTAAAAAACATGGTCACATCCTTCGGTTATGGCTTCATGTCCACCCATCGCGTATGGGTGTTTATGGCGCTCCAGAACAACTGGACGACCTTTATTGAGTCTGTCAGGCCTCAGGCGGAGGAATCCCTCCGCGAGCTGATGGGCGAAACGCCGCCGGCCAAATAACCGGCAATGACACAAATGGCTATTACAGCGCATGCCTGGTCATGGTGCAGGACAGGCAGTGCTGCATGGTATAAAAAAAGGAGGTATCCTCATGAAGAAACTGATTGCTCTGGTTCTGATTTCCCTGATGCTGCTGGGCTGCTGTGCTTTCGCTGAGGAAGAAGCTCCCGTAAATCTGCTGGCCAACCCTGGCTTTGAGACCGGCGACTTCTCCGGCAAGTGGATGAACTACTATCACTACGACCAGATCGAAGAAAACACCCTGTATGCGCAGATCATTGAAGACGCTCACTCCGGCAAATACGCCGCTCAGACCAAGTCCGCCATGCTGACGGATGGCCAGTCCGAGAACGAGTGGTGGCTGTCTGCCCTGGGCATTGAGGCCACTGAGGCCATCAAGGCCGCCGGCAATGGCGAATACTTCTTCAAGGCTTTCGTAAAGCTGGCAGAAGAGAACAAGCTCGCCACCTGCGACGCCTGGCTGTACATCTATGAGCAGGGCCGCGAAGCGAATAAGTGGGATCCCATCCAGGTCTGGAAGCTCGAGTCCAACACCCCCGTTGATTCCAATGGCTACGTTCAGGTCGGTCTGGACGCTGAAGGCAATGACAAGTCCTTCCAGCTGTGGTACAACAAAGGCGTTGACCGCAATGGCAAAGAGCCCTCTCTGAAGGCCGGTGCCCGTCAGCTCCTGGTGGACGATTTCGAGTTCACGCATGCCATCCTGTGGGTGACCTGCGGCATGGACGGCGCTGTCGCCATGACCTATGACATCGATGATGCCGAACTGTTCATGAAGCCCGCTGAAAAGTAATAGTCGTTCCCCAATTCGCAACTACTGCACCGGCATTACTCGGCCATGCCTCTCATTCCGGGAGGCATGGCCGCCCTGCACCGACATTAAAGACGGCCTGAATGGCAGGAGTGAATGATATGAGTAAGAGACTGCTGACCAAGTATGAAAATAATCCGGTGATGTGCCCTGCCATGATGCTGGAAACCGTCCTGTATACCTTTAATCCCGGTGCCATTGAACACAATGGCGAGACCATCCTGGTCATGGACGTCACGACCCTGGACGACATCCATCGTCTGTGGATCGCGCGCAGCAAGGATGGGATGCACTTCACCGCGGATCCGGCGCCGGCGCCCTGGCCCGCTCCCGATCCCATTCATCCCGAAACATGCACGTATGACCCGCGCATTACCAAGATCGGCGATGAGTACTTCCTGCTCTACGCCAGTGATCTGAATCAGAATAATGTCCGCATCGGCATCGTCAAGACAAAGGACTTTCAGTCCTTCGAGCGCGTGGCGATCGCATCCGAGTTCGGCAACCGCAACGGCTGTCTCTTTCCTGAAAAGTTTGACGGCCTCTACTGCCGTTTTGACCGCCCATTCGGCAATGAACTGGAGCCCTGCTCCATGTGGGTAAGCTTCTCCCCCGACCTGGTCTTCTGGGGCAAGAGCCGTCCGCTCATGTACAAGGGCAAGCCGTGGATCGACGGCTTCAAGATGGGCGCAGGCGCTGTGCCTATCAAAACAGACAAGGGCTGGCTGGAGATCTATCATACCGTCAGCCAGACCTGCAATGGTTTTATCTACCGGCTGAAAGCCGCACTCCTTTCCCTGGAGGATCCGGGAGAAGTGATCGGCTTCACAAAGGATTTCATTCTATGGCCGGAACATGACTATGAAATGAAGGGCCGCGTGATGAACGTGGTTTTCACCTGCAATGCGCTGCCGCAGCCTGACGGCACTGTCCGCATCTATTATGGTGCGGCAGACACCAATATCGGTCTGGCCACTGGCCGGATCGATGAGCTGGTCGAAGCCTGTCTCCAGAATCGGTAAGCAGCAAGGGTTGATAGATATATGGCACATTTGATATTTGACACAGGCAATCCCGGAAACGTAATAAGCAATATTGCCAAAGCCATCTGCATCTGGGACTACCGGACTTTCCTGAGCAGTGGAGCCTTTGGTTCAATGCCGGAGGGCGAATTCAAAAGACGCTTTCCGTTCATTGAATATGCCGTGCTGATGACCTTCACCGGCG